>DAINCA010000008.1:7864-28542 GCA_036732645.1 Allosphingosinicella sp. | reverse complement strand
CTTGCGCACGAGATTGCTCGGCTGGAAGGTGCGCTTCATCGCTCATTCCTCGTAAATCGGTCGAAAGAAAATGGCGGCCGTTCGGGGCCGCCGCGTTGCCAGCGCCGATAGGCAAAGGCGCCTGCAAAGTCAATCGCTCAGCGGCGGATCATCGTTGCCGCCCTGCTTGAGCCGGGCTTCGCGCCGCTTCGCACTCTCTCGGCGCATCCCCCAGTCCGCCCATCGTCCCTTGTTCGGATGGCTGCGCTTGAACCGGACATATTGGCGCTTCGCCCATTCACTATACTTGAGGACAAGACCAAGCCCAGCACCGAAGAATATGACTCCGCCTGGTCCAGGTATCGCCCCGACCAATGGCGAGAGGATGATGAGCAGGCAGCCGACCAGGAACAGGATGTTCTTGACGACTGGAATGCGTCCCCAGGCCAGCCATCGTTGGCGGATATTCATTTCGCGAATGTGGGGTCGGTGTTTGACATGTGCAATACGCCTTCCTCGGCTCGACAAATTTCCCCTGTGCCTCCAGAACACTCTCCGGTTCGGGGGGTTGCTTGATGGTCGCGCATGTCGCCACGGTCGCGTTTCTGGGTCTCGAGGCGCGCTCGGTCGAGGTCCAGGTGCAGATCGCCAACGGTCTGCCGAAATTCCTCGTCGTTGGACTTCCCGACAAGGCGGTCAACGAAAGCCGCGAGCGGGTTCACGCCGCGCTCGCCGCCATCGGCCTTTCGCTTCCGCCGAAGCGGATCACCGTCAATCTCTCCCCGGCCGATCTGCCGAAGGAGGGATCGCATTTCGATCTTCCGATCGCTCTGGGCCTGCTCGCAGCGATGGGTGCGATCGATCGCGAAACGCTGGCTGGCTATCTTGCCATTGGCGAGCTGAGCCTCGACGGCCGGTTGGCGCCGTCGCCTGGCGTGCTGCTTGCCGCCCTTCACGCTTCCTCCCAGGGGCTCGGGCTGATCTGTCCCTCCTCACAGGGGCCGGAAGCCGCCTGGGCGGGGGACATCGAGGTCATTGCGGCGCCTGACCTCATCGCGTTGATGAATCATCTGCGCGGCACCTTTATCTTGTCGCCCCCGCGGCCCGGAGAGCCCGATCCCCGAAGGATGGGTCCCGATCTGGCGCAGGTAAAAGGACAGGAGACGGCCAAGCGCGCGCTCGAGATCGCTGCCGCCGGTGGCCACAATCTGTTGATGACGGGGCCGCCGGGAGCCGGGAAGTCGCTGCTGGCTGCATGCCTGCCAGGCATCCTGCCGGAACTGACCCCTTCCGAAGCGCTGGAAGTGTCGATGATCGCGAGCGTCGCCGGAGAGCTGAAAGAGGGACGGCTCATCCGAACGCGGCCTTATCGAGCGCCGCACCACAGCGCATCGATGCCGGCTTTGGTGGGCGGCGGCCTGAAGGTGCGCCCGGGCGAGGTCAGCCTCGCCCATCTCGGCGTCCTCTTTCTCGACGAACTTCCCGAATTCCAGCGTTCGGTGCTCGATTCGCTTCGACAGCCGCTCGAGACCGGCACCGTCCAGGTGGCTCGGGCCAATGCTCACGTCACCTTTCCGGCGCGCGTTCAGCTGGTGGCTGCCATGAATCCCTGTCGCTGCGGTCATCTCGGCGATCCCGCGCTGGCTTGCTCCAGGGCGCCGCGCTGCGCTGCCGATTATCAGGCGAAGGTGTCAGGGCCGCTCCTCGACCGAATCGACCTTCATGTCGACGTTCAGGCGGTAGCGGCCGCCGATCTCGTGCTTCCGCCGCCATCGGAGGGGTCGGCCGAGGTTGCGGCTCGAATAGCCGCCGCGCGCGACATCCAGACGCGCCGCTATCAGGGGCACGATATCCGCACCAATGCCGAGGCGGACGGCGAACTGCTCGACGACGTGGCCAGTCCGGACGAGCCGGGCCGCCGGCTGCTCGCCCAGGCGGCCGAAGCGATGCGCCTGTCGGCGCGCGGCTATCACCGAGTCATGAGAGTCGCGCGATCGATCGCCGACCTCGCCGGCAGCGACGGCGTTGGTCGAGTGCACGTCGCCGAGGCGCTCAGCTACCGGCGGCAGGCGCCGCGCAACTAGTTGCTGTTGCCGCCACCATCGTCGCTCGGCGTCACATCGATGTCGACGTCAGGTACCTCGACCTCGGGAATGGTGACGTCGGGCGCATCGACATTGACGTTGACGCCGACTTCGTCCGCAGCCTGGTTGAAGGAGCCACTGAAGAAGAGGAAGGCGAGGACCGCCACAACGAGGAGCAGGACGATCGCGGCAATGAGGCCGCCGCCGCCGCTCCGCTCGCCGGTATTAATGACGGTCGTCTCACGCTCGACCCGGCGTTCCGGTTCGATCTCGACGCGGTCTCTCTCGTCCATTTCTTTGCTCCCGAAGATTGTTTCGCCCCCGAACGCATTGCGGCACCCGCCGGTTCCTCTGGACGGCGGGAGGACACCGCGGTTTAAATGCGGGCGACATTTTTAACTCCAGGGGGACATCATGAACGAAGAGCGCTTTTCCGCCGACCGTCGAGCCTTGTTGAAGGGCGCCGCAGCCAGTGCTGCCTTGCTGGCGCCCGGCGCGGCTTTGGCTCAACCCCGGCGAGACAGCGTTCGAGAGGCGATCAAGGCTGCGGTCGACGCCGGGTTCGATGAGAATGTCCGCCGCCTCCAGCAGTGGATCGCCTTGCCGACCATCGCCGCCGAGCGGCTCAATATCGAGGAAGGCGCGGACCATATGGTCCGGCTCGCGACCGAAGCCGGGTTCACCGGGGTGCGCAAGGTGCCGACCGGCGGCATTCCAGCCGTCTTCGGCGTGCTCGACGCCGGGGCGCCGCGAACCGTCGGGCTCTATTTCATGTATGACGTGAAGCAGTTCGACCCGGCGGAATGGGCGTCACCGCCGCTCGAAGGGCAGATGTTCGATCATGCTCTAGGCCGCGCCTTGCGCGGCCGTGGCGCGACCAACCAGAAGGGTCCCGAGGCGGCATTGCTGGCGGCCCTTCACGCGTTCCGTGCCTCCGGTCGGCCGTTGCCGGTCAATCTCGTCCTGCTCGCCGAAGGCGAAGAGGAAATCGGATCGCCGAACTTCGTCAACGTCTTTCGGGATCCCGAAGTGCGGACCGCCTTCGAGCGTGCGGACGGCGTCTTCATTCCCGCCAACGGCCAGGCGCCGAACGGAAACGCCAATATCGCGTTGGGCGCGAAAGGAATCATCGAGCTGGAGCTGGTGGCGTCGGGCCAACGCTGGGGGAGAGGTCCTGCCAATGACGTCCATTCCAGTCTCAAGGCGCAAATCGACAGTCCAGTCTGGCATCTGGTCGAGGCGCTCAAGACGCTGACCACGGATCATGGCAACACGCCCGCCATAGAAGGCTGGTTCGAGCATGTCCGTCCGCTGACGGAGCGGGAGCGGGCACTGATCGCCGAGGCGGCGCGGACCCGAAGCGAGGAGGAGGCGAAACGGGCATTGGGCGTGCAGCGCTGGATCGACGATCTGCCGTGGCGCGAGTCTCTGGAACGGCTCGCCTCGCAGCCGACGGTCAATATCGAAGGGCTGGTCGCCGGCTATACGGGCCCGGGCGGCAAGACCGTGCTTCCGGCGCGGGGAGTCGCCAAGCTAGACCTGCGCCTCGTTCCGAACATGACGGTAGAGGACTGCCTCGCCAAGCTTCGGCGCCATCTGGAACAACGGGGGTTCGGCGATATCGAGGTGAATATGAGCGGCGGTTACGATCCGACCGAGACCGCGGAGGACAGCCGCATCATCCGCGCTCAACAGGCCCTCTATACCCGCAACCAGATTCCTTATTCGCTCTTTCCCCGAAACGCCGGATCGTGGCCCGGCTTCGTCTTTACCGGCGCGCCCCTTCGCAAGCCGGCGGGACAGTTCGGTCTCGGCCATGGCGGCGGTGCCCACGCGCCGGACGAATATATGATCATCGAAAGCCGCAATCCCAGAGTAGCCGGGTTGAAGGAAGCTACCATGGGCTATGTCGACTTCCTCTACGAGATGGCGACGATCCGCTGAGTTCGCCTTCAATCGTGAAGGGAAAGGGGCCTTGGCGCGGCTTTCCGAGTGGCGCCTCGAACCGCTGCGACGAAGGCGGCGCCGCCCGCCGGATCATGTTCCAGGTAGAGGTCCGGCTCGACCAGCTCGAGCTCCATCAGCACCGGCGCGCCATCCAGTGACCGGACGAGGTCTATCCGTGCGTAAAGCAGCTCTTCATCGACTCGCTCCAGCACGGCTTCGGCGGCCGCCAGTTCGTCGGCGGCGGGAGAGTGAGCCGTGATGATGCCCTCATATTCGGGCTGCACCCTGAAATCGCCGGGTTGCGGGCGTTTGCGGATGGCGTGGCTGAAGGTGCCCTCCAGATAGATCAGCGAAAGTTCGCCGTCCGTCTCGATCCCGGGAAGAAACGGCTGGATCATCGCCGGCCCGGTCGGACCTCCTTCGAGCGGGGCGCCTGGCGACCATCGGATCGTCTGCCACGCCGAGGCGGACACCTGAGGCTTGGCAATGAGTCGCTCAGTCCCGAACGCGCTGACAGCCAGCGTCATCGCCTGCTCGTCGGCGCGTTCGACAAACAAGGTTGGCGCAACCGGCGCTCCGCGTTTGGCGAGCCAATCAAGATAGAGTTTGTCGGCGTTCCAGCGGAGCACGCTCGCTGGGTTGCGCAAGCACACGGCTTCGCGTTCCCATCGCTCCGTAGCCCGCGTCCATGCCAGGCCGGCGCGATAATAACCCCACACCAGCAGCGGCAGGACCAGGTCGAATTGGTCGAGATCGTCGGCTTCGGCCCAGCTTCTACCCTCGACCACGAGTCCGGCCGCGAGAAGCGGCACGGACGTGCGATCGAGGACTTTTCGCCAGCGCGAATGATAATCGGCGTCGGCCGGATCCGGAGTGAGGATCGCGACCCTCGGGGCCGTCATTCGGGCAGGAAATCCGGAACCGACAGATAACGCTCGCCGGTGTCGTAGTTGAAGCCCAGGATCCTCTTGCCGGCGCCGACCTCGTCGATTTTCTGGCTGATCGCGGCGAGAGTGGCGCCCGAGCTGATTCCGACCAGCAGCCCTTCTTCACGCGCCGACCGACGCGCCATGTCCTTGGCATCGTTCGGATCGACCTGAATGACTCCGTCGAGCAGACTGGTGTCCATGATGTTCGGAATGAAGCCCGCACCGATCCCCTGGATCGAGTGCGGCCCCGGATCGCCGCCCGAAAGCACTGGCGACAAGGTCGGCTCGACGGCGAACACCTGAAGGTTCGGCCAGCTTTTCTTGAGCAGGTCGGCACAAGCGGTGATGTGGCCGCCGGTACCAACGCCCGTGATCAACAGATCGATGGGTGAGTCCCGGAAATCCTCGAGGATCTCCTGAGCCGTCGTACGGCGATGAACCTCGACATTGGCCTGGTTCTCGAACTGCTGCGGCATCCAGCTGTCCGGGGTCTGGTCGATCAGTTCCTGGGCGCGTGCGATCGCGCCTTTCATACCCTTTTCCTTCGGGGTGAGATCGAAGGTCGCGCCATAAGCGAGCATCAACCGGCGCCGTTCGAGACTCATGCTCTCGGGCATCACGAGCACCAGCCGGTAACCCTTGACGGCGGCCACCATGGCGAGGCCGATTCCGGTATTGCCGCTGGTCGGCTCGACGATAGTTCCACCGGGTTTCAGCTTGCCGCTGCGCTCGGCGTCCTCGACCATGGCGAGCGCGATCCGGTCCTTGATCGAGGCGCCGGGATTGGCGCGTTCCGATTTGATCCAGACTTCATTGTCGCCGAACAGCCGGTTGATCCGGATGTGTGGCGTTCTGCCGATCGTCTCGAGAATGTTGGCAGCCTTCATGATGGAGTCTCCTTGATTGCGGCCAGTAATATTTGTCGGGATGGCGTGGGTCCTGAATCGGGTGAGATCAAGTAGGCGCCGTGGTTTCCTGCGGCGGTTCGAACGACCGCGCGTGCCGAAGCTCCGGAAACCATTTCGCCCAGAGGAGGGTGATTCCAATGGCGGCGAAGCCGCCCGCCACGACGGCCGTTACCGGCCCGACAACGGCCGCCAGGAAACCGCTTTCAGCTTCGCCGAGTTCGTTCGAGGCCGAAATGAACAAGGATGAGACGGCGCCTACGCGACCCCGCATGGCGTCCGGGGTATAAAGCTGGATTAATCACTGCCGCACATAGACGGAAAACATGTCCGCGGCGCCGAGCAAGGCCAGGCAAACAAGCGACAATGCCATCGACCGCGACAATCCGAACACGATCGTTGCCGCGCCGAACACGGCGACGGCCACAAGCATCTTGACGCCGACATCGCGTTTGAGCGGTCGAAACGAGAACCAGATCGCGGTCAGGGTGGCGCCGACCGCGGGCGCTGCCCGAAGGTGCCCCAGACCGGCCGGCCCCGTTTCCAGAATGTCGCGCGCGAAGATCGGCAGCATCGCCGTTGCCCCGCCCAGCAATACCGCGAACAGATCGAGCGAAATGGCACCGAGGACGAGTCGGTTGTGGCGCACATAATGCAGGCCGTCGATCATCTGCCTCCACGGATTGCGAGATCCCTGGATCGCGCTCCGCGGCTTCGGCCCGATCAGGAACATGCACAAAAGCGACAGCGAAAAGAGTGCAGCGGCGACGGTGTAGGGCAGATGCGGCGTCCAGGCATAAAGATAGCCGCCAATGGCAGGCCCCGCGATCGCTCCGGATTGCCAGGCGATGGAGCTCATTGCGATCGCCTTGGGAAGGATTTCGAGCGGAACGAGGTTCGGCGCCAGCGCCTGAAGCGCCGGCCCGGCAAAGGCCCGGGCAACGCCCAGCAACGCGGCGACGCCGAACAGGATGGGCAAGGTCACCGTCCCCTGGAAGGACGTCCAGCCGAGGATGACCGCGCAGAGTATCTCCAGCGATATGGTGGCCCGGGCGATGTGCCGCCGATCGAGCCGGTCGGCAGTCCAGCCGGTGATCAAGGTCAAGACGAACAACGGTACGAACTGGACGACGCCGATCAGCCCCAGCTGAAGTGCGGCGGACTTTATCCCCATGGTCTCGCGCGCAATGTCGTAGACCTGCCAGCCAATGACGATGACCATGCTCATCTGGGCGATGGTCGAAGCCAGGCGCGCGACCCAGTAGAAGCGGAAATCCGTGATCGAGAATGGGGAGCCGGCGGCCATCGCCTGCCACTTAGGGGCGAGCTTAGGGTCCGGCAACAAGATGCGCGTGGAAGCGAGATTCTCGCGCAGCCGCGGCGGGTGTTGGAACAAAGCCGTCGATCCGCCGGCTGATCATGCAGGTTCGTTCCAAGAGTCGCCTTACGCTTCGTGACACCTTGGACCTGGTCGGCGGCGAATGCCTTCGGCGATCAGCTGTCCGAGGCCTCGCCGGCTGGAAACAGATCGATCGCCTCGAACAGAGCGGTCAGCTCGGCGCGTTCCTCCTGGCTGATTTCTGGCCGCCATATCTCGAAAATAAGGACGATCCGGTTGCTGTCCGATCGATTCCAGGCTTCGTGCTCGAAGCTGTCGTCGAAGATCAAAAGCTCGCCTTGGGTCCAGCTGCGCGTTTCGCTGCCGACACGAAGCGCGCAATTCGGTGGGACGACGAGAGGGATGTGACAGATCAAACGGGTGTTCAGCATGCCGTGGTGCGGCTTGATATGTGTTCCCGGCTTGAGCAGCGAATAAAGAGCCTGGGGCGATCGAGCCGAAATCACCGGCATCGGCGCACGTTCGAGGGCCGACATCGTCCGCGGGCAACGATCTGCCTGGCCTTCCACCGGTTTGCCCGACTGCCACAGATAATAAGCGCCCCAGCTGGGATCATTGAGCAAAGCGTTATTGGGCAAGGGCCGGTTCGGCGATCCGGTCACATAAGGCTCGAAGACATCGTTCGAGGCGAGAATATCGCAGAGCTCATCGACCATCGCCGGCACTTCGGCCTCGATGGCGGGGATCCAGTCGAATTCCTCGCGCTCGTAGAACTGCCGCTGGGGAAGTTCCGGAAAATAGAACATGTTCGGCTGCTGAAGATAAAGCTGGGTCTTGCCGAGCAGCAGGTCGAGCGCCCGGCCCATCCGTGGCGAGGCACGATCCCTGTCGACTCCGGCGGCCTCGAGCTGCTCACCGAGATGCGCCTCGTATCGACTGCTGGTTTCCTGCACGAAGGCTTCCGCCCGCCCGAGAAGCGGCATCAGCTGGGGAGCAGGTTGGCGGACCGCAGCGACATTGAGGGCGGTTCGAAAGAATGCGGCGGCGGAGCGGCTGTCGCTCTGCCTGGCCTTCAATTCGCCCATTGCCAGGAGCGCTGGAAGATCGCGTTTGTCGCCGTCAAGCTGCCGCTGAAGAGCCTGCTCCTCTCCGGTCGTGTCGCCGAGCATGTTGCAGGCTCTGGCCATGGCGAGCCAGGGAGGATTTCCTCCCTGCGCCAGCATTTCCTGAAAACGGCTCAGAGCCTCGCCGGCCGCGCCACGCCGAAGCGCTTCCAGGCCGTTTCGGGCGAGGGTTTCGAGGCTCTGCTGATCCATCGATCAAGGGTTAAGCGAGCTTCGGGAATCTGTCGAGGCGCGGCCGCAAGCGTCCGTCTGACCGCCAGCTTGTCTCCTGGGTGAACCTGGACCCGGCCCGCAGGACGGGGTCAGGCGAGGCTGACGAAGCTGTCCAGAACGCGCTTTCGGCCCGAATGCTCGAAATCGATCTCGAGCTTGTTGCCTTCGATCTCGGCGACCGCACCATAACCGAACTTGGAATGGAACACGCGTTGGCCGATTTCGATGTCGTTGCGGCCGGGGTTGCCGAGGCTGACCGCGCTGGCGCGAGCCTCTATCACTCGCGCAGGGGTACGCTCGAAGGCGCCGCTGCTCGCAGCCCGCTGCCACCCTGGACCACGGCCCGTGCCTCGGGCGATGTCGGCGAAAGGATCCGCGCGTTCCGACCAGTTTGCCCGCCACAGGGATTCCCCGCCGCTCATCGTCGTTTCCTGTTCGACATGGGCCAGCGGCAATTCGCCGACGAAGCGCGAGGGGATGGACGAGGTCCACTGGCCATAGATTCGACGGTTGGCGGCGTGGAAGATGAAGCACTTACGCCTGGCTCTTGTGATGGCCACGTAAGCCAGCCGACGCTCCTCCTCGAGGCTGGCAAGGCCGCCTTCGTCGAGCGAACGTTGCGACGGGAACACGCCTTCTTCCCAGCCGGCAAGAAAAACGGTTTCGAACTCCAGGCCCTTTGCGGCGTGGATGGTCATGATCGTGACCTTGTCCGCTTCGTCAGCGGAGTCGTTGTCCATGACCAGGCTGACATGTTCGAGGAACGAGCCGAGCGAGTCATATTCTTCCATTGCCCGGGTCAGCTCGGCAAGGTTTTCGAGCCGGCCCGCACTCTCCGCCGAACGATCGGCCTGAAGGGCGGCCGTGTAACCGGATTCATCGAGCACGAGCCGAGCCAGTTCGGCATGAGACAGTTCGTCCAGCCGGCCTCGCCAACGAGCAAAGTCGCCGACCAGGTTGGCGAGCGAGCGGCGCGCCTGCGGCGTGAGCTCGTCCGTATCGAGGATCTGGGCGGCGGCGCCGAACAGAGACAGATCGGCTGCCCGGGCAAAGCTGTGGATCCTCGCCACCGCCTTGTCGCCGAGTCCCCTTTTGGGGGTATTGATGATCCGCTCGAGGGCGAGGGCGTCGTCCGGAGAGAAGATGACCCGGAGATAGGCAAGCGCATCCCTGATTTCGGCGCGTTCGTAAAAACGGAAACCGCCGACGATCCGGTAGGGCAGGCCGATCGCGATGAACCGGTCTTCGAACTCGCGGGTCTGAAACTGCGCCCGGACGAGGATGGCGCATCGATCAAGGCGCCCGCCACGGCGTTGGATCGATTCCAGCTCTTCGCCGACACGCCGGGCTTCTTCCGGCCCGTCCCAGACTCCGACCACCTGAAGCTTGTCGCCTTCGTCATGCTCGGTCCAGAGAGTCTTGCCAAGACGGCCGCTATTCTGCGCGATCAGCCCCGACGCGGCGCCGAGGATATGCGGCGTCGACCGATAATTCTGCTCCAGGCGAATGATCGTTGCGCCTGGAAAATCCTTCTCGAACCGAAGGATGTTGGTCACTTCTGCACCGCGCCATGAATAAATCGACTGATCGTCGTCGCCGACGCAGCAGATATTCTTGTGGCTCTGGGCGAGCAGCCGAAGCCACAAATACTGCGCTTGATTGGTGTCCTGATATTCGTCGACGAGAATGTAGCGGAAGCGTTGCTGATATTGCTCCAATACGTCGCGTCGGGTCTTCAAAATCACGAGCATGTGGAGCAGGAGGTCACCGAAATCGCAGGCGTTGAGGGTCTTCAGCCGTTCCTGATATTCGCCATAGAGCCTGGCGCCGCGGCCATTGGCATATTCCTCTGCTTCGCCGGCATCGACCTGTTCGGGGGTCCAGCCCTTGTTTTTCCAGCGGTCGATGAGGCTGGCCAGATGCCGTGCCGGCCACCGTTTCTCGTCTATGTCCGACGCCAGGATAAGCTGCTTCAGGAGGCGAAGCTGATCGTCCGTGTCGAGAATCGTGAAGTTGCTCTTGAGGCCGACCAGCTCCGCATGGCGGCGGAGCATCTTGGCGCCGATGGAGTGGAAGGTACCGAGCCATGGCATGCCTTCGACAGCGGGCCCGACGATCCGTCCCACCCGTTCACGCATTTCCCGGGCGGCCTTGTTGGTGAAGGTGACGGCGAGAATTTCCGACGGCCAGGCCCGGCGGGTGGCGATAAGGTGAGCTAGCCGCGCTGTCAGCGCCGCTGTCTTCCCGGTCCCTGCGCCAGCGAGCACCAGAACCGGTCCTTCTGTCGTCAGCACCGCCTGCCGCTGCGGCGGGTTGAGACCGGAGAGATAACCGGGTTCCTGGTCGGGAAGGGGTGCCTGGTCTGTCACAGCGAACGATTAGGGAACAAAGCCTTCGGACTCAACGCCTGGCTGCCGTTCCGGATCAAAATGATTTTCGCTTTTCCAAAACGCCGCTCGGCGTCCGGCTGAAGCGGCGGCGCGATTTCCAGGGTCTCGCCGGAGAGTTCGACGCTGATCCATGCGCCTGGCGAGAGCCAATCCTTCGACACCATGCGGTCGAGTGCCGTCTGAGCGAGTTTCGTGCCGTATGGCGGGTCCATCAGGACAAGGTCGAAGGGTTCGGGCGGCGAAAAGTGCTCGACGGACTGGGCCCTGACGTCGGCGATCTCCGCCGCGCCAAGCTTCGAGATATTGGACCGGAGGCTATCGAGCGCTACTCGGTCCTTCTCGATGAAGGTACAATGCGCCGCTCCGCGGGACAGAGCTTCGAGGCCGAGCGCCCCGGAGCCGGCGAACAGATCGGCGACCCGAAGCCCATCGAAGCTTCCGAGCCTGCTGGCCAGCATCGAGAACAATCCCTCCCTGGCTCGGTCGCTGGTAGGGCGCGTGGCCTGCCCGACCGGGCCGGAGATCGGCCGACCCCGCCATTGGCCGGCGATGATTCTCACTTCCCTGGTTTTCTGCGGGGCGGAGATGAGCGAGCCGGTCCCGCCCGGCGCGCTCCGGTCCGGTGCTGGGGGCCCGGTGCTCCAGGACGCGTTCGATCGAGACCGTGACGGTTCTGGGCCGGTGGCCTGGGAGATATGTCTTTCGCTCCAATGCGCTTCGCCGGAGAATCCTTGGCGCGGGTCGAAGGATTGAGGGGCCTGTGCTGCACGGTGCCGGCTAATGGTTTGTGGCCTGACTCAGTGAGCGTCTTTCGGAACGCGACCAGATCATGTTGCCGAATCTCGTCGACTCCGCCAGCCGGCAGGTCCTCCAGATGGAACGGGCCATATGCGGTTCGGATCAGCCGTGACACCTGCAGGCCGAGATGTTCGAGCACGTGGCGGACTTCGCGATTCTTGCCTTCTCTGAGCTTCATCTCGATCCATTGGTTCCGGCCCGTTCGCCGCTCCAGATTGGCGTCGATCGGACCATATCGAATGCCGTCTATCTCAATTCCCTCGATCAGGGCCTCGAGCTGGTCCTGGCTGATGTCGCCGAAAGCCCGGGCGCGGTACGTGCGCTCAACTCCGGTCGCCGGAAGTTCCAGCTGGCGTTTCAGGCCGCCGTCGGTGGTGAGCAAGAGCAGGCCCTCGGTATTCATGTCCAGGCGTCCGACGGGCATCACCCTTGGCAGATCCCTCGGCAGACGGTCGTAGATGGTCGGCCGTCCTTTCGGGTCCCGCTCCGTAGTCAGGAGCCCCGCCGGCTTGTGAAATCGGAACAACCGGGCCGGCGCAGGGGCCTTCACCGGCTGGCCGTCGACGGTGACGCCATGGAGAGACGTGAGCAGGGTTGCGGGAGTCTCGACCGGCTTGCCGTCGATAGCGACCCGGCGGTCCGCGATCATCCGCTCGACTTCCCGTCGGGAGGCAATTCCGGCGCGCGCCAGCAGCTTGGCGATACGCTGCGACTCTTTCGGCGGCGGTGGGGATGGCACTTTTGGTCTCCGGCAATGCGATGGCCCCGCAGATGGTCTGAAACTTATTTGCGCTCAGGCGATTACCCGGGTGGCACCATGGGGCAAATCGCTCGTTACGCTTGCAAATCGACCGACGAGGGAGGACGGCCACTACCATGGTCTTCGGGAAACGCGAACGGCAGATAAGGCGCATCCTTCTGGTCGAGGACGAGCCGTTGGTCGCGTTCGACAACGAGCATCTGCTGAAGGAATCCGGTTACGAAGTGGTCGCGACCGTCGATAACCTGGACTCGGCTCGAGAGGTCATCGAAAACGAGCCGCTGGATCTGGTACTCACCGACATCAGGCTCAACGGGGAAGGCGACGGTACTGGCGTTGCCCGGATTGCCCGGGGGCAGGGGGTGCCGGTCCTTTTCGTCACGGCCCATAGCTGCGAGCAGCAAGAGGGTCTGGGTCTGGGTTGCCTCGCCAAGCCTTATTCGGACCGGGTGCTGAAAGGGGCGCTCGATGCGCTCGACCTCCATTTGCAGGGCAGGAAGCTGAAAAAGCTGCCGTCGCAGCTCACGCTTTACGAAGATCCTTCCGCGAGCGCCCGTTCCACCTGATCGTGGAAGGCGCGTATTCCGCCTTCGAGCGTACCGAGCGTGATCTCGTCGATCGATCCCGAGGCCAAGCCGGCCTGACCGAGCACCGCTGCCCGATAATCCTCGCCGCCGAATACGCCCTCGTCGAGGAGCGTCCAGCTGCGTTCCCAATGATCCATCTCTTCGGCTGTTTGCGGCGCTTCCGGGATCAGCATGAAATCCTCGACCAGGGTCCGGCCTTCGGACTGCGGCATCAGGACCATCAGGTTCACATAATCGGGGCTCATGATGATGATCGTCGCCGGGAAGAGCTGATAGGCGAAGGTGATGACGGAGCGAAGCGCCGGCCAGTCATGATGATCGATCCGCGCCAGATATTCCGTCCGGCCGACGGCGGAGCGCTGGTGGATACCGACCGAGTCGGCGACGCTGATCCCGTCGGTGAAGAAACGAGCGATGGTCGAGGCGTGGAGCCGCTGCACGTGATAGCCTTCGAGGAAGGCATCCATGATCAGCTTCCAGTTGGACGCGACGTCATGCACGTGATGACGGTAAAGATGGTGGCCGGCGAGGCCGAAGGCGTCGAACTCCGGAGCGAGCGCCTGCGCATCCGTGAAATCAACTCCGTCGCGTCCGAACCAGATCAGGCCTCCGGCCTCGAGACTGGGCAATGCCCTGAGCTGATGCTGGCTCCTGTCGAGACCGGGAAACGTATCAGGTCTCGGCATGCCGGTCAGGGATCCGTCGGCACTGTAGGTCCACGCATGATAAGGGCAGACGATCCGCGGCGCGTGCTGGACCGCCGATTCCTCCACGAGTCGAGTGCCGCGATGACGGCAGACATTCCAAAAGACGTGCGCTTCTCCATTCTTGTCGCGCGTGATGAGCAATGGGAGACCGAAACCGTCATGGGCGACCGCAGAGTTGGGCTTCGGAAGAAGGGCGGACGGCGCGATGACCTGGGGGAATTTGTCGAACAGGCGCGCTTTCTCGAGGGCGAAGCGGGCCGGATCGATATAGACGGAAGCCGGCACATTGGTGACGCCGGCACTCTGAGTTCCTTCGCCAGTGGCGAGCAAGCGGGCGAGATTGAGCTGCCCGTCGGTGGGCCGCTGCCGCGTCGGCATGTCCATCTTCGAATGATGCGACTTTGAACCGTTCAGCGCAAGCGACCAACCGTTCGAAGTGGCTTCCCGAAGTCCCGCGACTCGTTACAAGTAGCGCATGAACGATCAAGCAGCGACGACGGCGCCAGGTTGGCGCGACCATATTCCCGCCGGCATCCGACCTTATACCGAAAAGGCGCCGCTCGCGGCCTTCTTCGTCGGAGTCTCCTCGGGCTTTCCGTATGCGATGATCGGGGCCACCCTGACCACCCGGCTCGCGCAGGACAATATCACCAAGTCTACGGTCACCGCATTCGCTCTGGCCTTCCTGGTCTACAATCTGAAGTTCCTTTGGGCCTGGGTCGTCGACGGGGTCCGGATCCCGATCCTTGGCCGGCTCGGCCAGCGTGTCTCCTGGCTGATCCTCGCCGGCCTGTTCGTCATTGCGGCCGTCGCCAACCTCGCCTTCCAGGATCCATCGGCCAACATCTTCCAGACCGCCATCGCCGCCATCCTGGTGGGCATCGCGGGCGCGACCTTCGACATCGTCATCGACGCCTATCGGATCGAACTGCTCGAGCCGCGCCAGCTCGGGGTCGGCTCCGGGATGTCGCAATATGGATGGCGGATCGGTTCCGTGGCCGCCGGTGCCCTGGCGTTGGTGTTGGCCGATCGAGTCGGCTGGGAGCTCGCGTATCTCGCTTGTGCCGCCTTCGCGCTTCCGGCGATGCTCACCGGCCTCATCGTCGGGGAACCGAGCCGCCACAAGCCGCCCACGGAACGCAGGGGAATCAGCGAAGCGATCACGGCTATTTATGGTCCGTTCGTCGAATTCTTCATGCGCAAGGGCGCCATGCTCGTCCTCTTGTTCATCCTGCTCCACAAGATCGGCGACACTCTGGGGCAGCTCGTGCTCCGGCTTTTGCTCGACGACATGGGCTATACGAATGATGAGATCGCGATCTGGGACGTCGGGATCGGCTTCTGGGCCTTCCTGATCGGAATCTTCGTTGGGGGCTGGCTCTACACGCGCATCGGCATGAAGAGGTCGGTGCTGATCAGCCTGATTCTGATGGGGATATCGAACGCAAGTTTCGCTTTCCTCGCCATGGCTGGACACACGAATTGGGGTCTCGCCGGAGCCATCGGGTTCGAAAATTTCGCAAGCGGCATCGGCGGAGTCGTCGTCGTCGCTTATTTCTCCGCGCTTACCGACCTCAGATTCACGGCATCTCAATATGCCCTGATATCGGCCGCAGCGAGCATCGTCGGCCGGGTACTGACTGGAACGACGGCCGGAGCCCTCGTCGAATCGCTCGGTTACGTAAACTTCTACTGGCTGACGACGATCGCCGCGGTTCCGGGCATCGTCTTGTTCTGGTGGATGATGCGCGCCGGCCTGATCGATGCGTCGGTCGGCACCGCCGGCAAGGTGGGTGAGGGCGACGTCCGCGCCGAAGGTCAGCCTCAGGCCGGCGGCTGAGCGTTCTTCCGGAGCACCTCGCCGGCCAGGTATAAAGAACCGAGGATCAGAACGATCGGTGGCTTTGCGCGGTCGGCGTGGCGGCCGATCCAGCGAAGCGCTTCTTCGGGCCCGGCGGCGGTCATGGCGGCCAACTTCAACTCGCGCGCCGTTGCGACGAGGTCTTCCGGACGGTGATGCTCGTGGCCAGGCACGGGAATTGCGTGCAGCGTCAGAGACCGGCCGCGGAAGCGTCGGAGCACGCCGGGTGCATCCTTGTTGGCGAGCAGGCCGAAGACGAGGTGGAGAGGGCGTTCGGCGGGGACATGAGCATGAAAGAATTCGGCGACCGCTCGCGCCGCCGCCGGGTTGTGCGCCCCGTCGAGCCATAATTCGGAGCCGCTGGGGAGGAGCTCCGTAAGGGGGCCATCCGTCAGATGCTGCAGCCGCGCCGGCCACTCCGCCCACCCCATCGCCGCCTTGAGCGCGGATTCGCCTGGTGAAATCGCCTGCTGGTGTCGAAGCATGGCGACGGCAAGAGCCGCGTTCATCGCCTGATGGGCGCCGTGCAGCCGGGGCAGAGGAAGATCGAGCGCACCCCAGCGGTCGCGGTAGTGAATCGCGTCCAAATCGGCTTCTGCGTCCCATTCGCCGCCGCGCGGCAGCCATCGGGCTCCGGCTGCCTCGGCCGTTTTTTCGACGACCTTCGCGATCGAGTCGGGATAATGCTGGGTCAGCAATGGAACATCCTGCTTGGATATCCCGGCTTTCTCCGCAGCGATCTGCTCGAGCCGGTCGCCGAGGAAAAGATGGTGATCCAGCCCCAGCTGCGCGATCCCGCAGGCCGCGGGTGTAACAATGACGTTGGTGGCGTCGAGCCGCCCGCCGAGTCCGACCTCGATGACGCAGGCATCGGCAGGCGTCCTTGCGAAGGCCAGGAAGGCCGCCGCCGTGGTCGCCTCGAAGAAGCTGATCTCCATGCCTTCGGCGCGGTCCAGCACCTCACCCAACAGGATCGCGAGCGCCTCGTCCTCGATCAGGCGACCGGCAAGGCGTATGCGTTCGTTGAAATGGACGAGATGGGGGCTCGTATAGACATGGGCCTTGAGGCCCCCAGCTTCGATCGCGGCGCGAAGGAAGGCGCAGGTCGATCCCTTGCCGTTGGTGCCGGCGACATGAAGGACCGGGGGAAGGTGGAGATGGGGATTGCCAAGTCGGCCGAGCAATGAGGTAATTCGCTCCAGACCCAAAATATCTCGACCGGAAGAAAGCCTTGCCAGCCGATCGAGCTGGGTCTGAACGTCGGCATGATCGGAGGTCGCACGATCCATCAATTCTGCTCCGGCCATAAGCCGACCAACGGGCGTGTCGACGCCAATCGATAAGGTCCAGGGCAACCTCCCGCGGACGGGAGGGGAGAATTGGTCACGCCGCCTCGCGCCGTGGAGCGAGATAGTCGAGAAGCAAGGCCAGCCGGACCTTCAACTCGCGGCGGGGAACGACCATGTCGATCATGCCATGCTCGTGGAGATATTCCGCCCGCTGGAACCCTTCGGGCAGTTTTTCCCTGATCGTAGATTCGATCACCCTTTGTCCGGCGAAACCGATCAAGGCGCCGGGTTCGGCGATGTGAACATCGCCCAGCATGGCGTAAGACGCCGTCACTCCGCCGGTCGTGGGATCCGAAAGCAGGACGATGTAAGGGAGCCCCGCCTCCCGAAGCTCGGCGATCGCCACAGTCGCTTTCGGCATCTGCATCAGCGACAATATGCCTTCCTGCATCCGCGCTCCGCCCGCCGCAGTGACGATGATGTAGGCACTCTTGTCCGCGATGGCGGCGCGGGCGCCGGCGACGAAGGCCGCGCCGACCGCCATCCCCATCGATCCGCCCATGAAAGCGAAATCCTGAACCCCGACCACCGCGGCCCGACCGTCGATCGTTCCGCGCGCATTGATCAACGCGTCGGGCTCGCCGGTCTTGAGGCGCGCGGCACGGATTCGATCGGCGTAGCGCTTGGAATCGCGGAACTTCAGCGGGTCCTCGCGTACCTCCGGCGAGGGAAGGACGGAATAACCCGGATCGAGCAGCATCTCGAAACGGTCTTTCGGACCAATCCGGCCGTGATGGTCGCAACGCGGACAGACGTAGAGATTCTCCTCATATTCCTTGGTGAAGACCATCGCTTGGCATTCGGGACATTTGTGCCAGAGCGTCTCCGCCGTCTCCCGCTTCGGGAGGAAAGGGATCTTGTTGCGTACGCGGTCCAGCCAGCTCATCGGAAACTCCTTGGTCGCGGCGGATAGGCCGGGCGCCCCCGGACTGTCCAGATTACAGCGTCGCCTCGATCGCGCGCGCTGCCTGGTCCGGATCCTTGGCTTGCGTGATGGGACGGCCGATCACCAGGATCGAAGCGCCATTGTCGAGCGCCTGGCGCGGAGTGATCACTCTCTTCTGATCGCCGATCTCTCCGTTTGCTGGGCGGACTCCGGGGACGACGAAGAAGCCCTCCGGCCATGATGCCCTGGCCGCCGCGACTTCGTTGCCTGAGCAGACGATCCCGTCGAGCCCCGCTTCGCGGGCAAGCCCCGCCAGCCGCTCGACCTGCGCATGGGGGTCGCCGTGAACGCCGATCGAATCGAGATCCTCGTCGTCGAGACTGGTGAGCACGGTCACAGCGACGACGCGCGTGCCTGAAGGCGCGGCAGCCTTGGCATCCTCCATCATCGAGCGACCCCCGCCGGCATGAACCGTGAGGATCACGGGCGCGAGCGGGCGAAGCGCCTGTACCGACTTCGCGACCGTATTGGGGATGTCGTGAAGCTTCAGGTCCAGGAATATTGGCAATTTGAGCTCAGCCATCGACCGAACGCCATCAGGGCCATTGGCAAGGAAGAATTCCAGGCCGAGCTTGATACCGCCGACGTGGTTGCGGACGCTGGAAGCCAGGGATTTCGCCCGCTCAAGGTCGGTGGTGTCGAGCGCAACGAAGATCGGGCCCTTCATAAGCGGGCAGGCTCCGCCTCCGTCGCCGGTGCGGGGCCCATGCTTCCGGGCGGCGCATTGGCGACGCGGACCTGGCCAACCGTCTCCTGCCGCCGCCGAATGGACCAGAGACGAGTCCGGTACAGTATCAAGGTCGGCAGGAAACCGAGCAGGAACGCGCCGATCACGAGCACCGGGAGCTTCACGTCCGCCTGCAGGCCACCCCACAGATTCAATGTGACCACGTTCCAGTTGGCATGGGCGAACAGCACCAGGACGACGGCGAGGATCACCCAGAACAGGGTCTTCAGGAATTGCATCTTTTCCTACCTTCCCGAAAAAGGCCGTGGCGTCCAGCCTGACGCATCTGGCCCAAGCCGACTAGCCGATCTCCTTCTCGAGTTCGGCAATCAGATCGCCGATCGTCGTCAGTCGTGGCTTTTCCTCAAGGATGATCGCCCGGAAAGCTTCGCGCTTGAGCTCGGCGACCTCGTCCGACCCTAAAGAACGATCCTGGGGAACGGTGGAGATGATGATGTCGATCATCCGGTCCGCCCCGTGCAGCCTTCCCCAAAGATAGTCATTCTCGCGGTAGGCGCGGCAAAAGAAGGCGCCGAAGCTGTTGAACTGGATACCTTTCAGCGTGTTTTGCGGATCGGAATCCCGGATGGCCCTGGCGTCGAGCGGCGAGATGCGATCCACCTTGATCGGATCGAATTCGTCGAGACCCTCGCCCTGAAGCATCGGCAGCGTGGCGACATCGTAATAAGGATAGCCCAGATAAGCGAGAATGATGGCGCGTCGATCAACGCGCGGAAGAACCGACAAGGCGTCGGCCAGTCGACGATCCACTTCTTCGTCCAGCGGCCGTAGCTCGTAATGCGCGGCGAGGGCCGCCATCGCGCTCCGCGGATCTGATTCGGCCTGACGCAAGCACTCAAGCCTTTCTTCCGAGGTCACCGGCGCCGCCGCGCGGGCATGGTAAAGCCCGGTCATCTCGTTGAGGATTCGACGGATCTCGTCCGCGCCCTCCAGCTCGCTTCCCTTTTCGGTCAAATGCCGGGTGACCGACCGCATCCGCCTTGTTCGGAAATCGAGGTCGAAATCGACCAGGAAGTCGACGACGTCGTCCCGGGCCCCGCGGGCGGTCACGGCATCGGCCGAGGTCAGACCTGCGGCGCGGACTTCGTTCCAAATGGCCTGGCGCACGCGCTCGCGGCCGGCCCGTTCCGTTCCGCCGGCCAACCTGGAAATGGCCGACGCGACTTCCTCGACGACGGTCGCAATCTTGAGCTGGCCGTAAGCGGCATAAGCATAGCCCGCCTCGCGGGCCGAGAGTTCATGCACTCGTGCTCGCCATGCCGCGAGGCGCCGCGGCGTTGGCCTGACCAGGAAGAAGCTGGTTCCAACGGCCCGATGGATCGCGGCCTCGACCTCCGGCCGCATCGAATCGACGATGTGCCGGAGGCGCCGAATCCGACCGGAGATCCGATCGATATCCTCGAGATTGTCGCGGATCGGCTGTTCGCGCGGAATGTCGGACATTGCGCCGAAGATTGAGCTGAAAAAGCCGGGCAATTCCTTGTCCGCTCCCGATACCAGTCGGATGCTTCGAAGGCCGGGTTTGGGATCGATATAGACGAAGCGTCGGTCGACCTCTCGCCGGGCAGGGCGACTTTCCAGAGCCGCGACGGCCGGCGCAAACGGCGCGTTGGCGAGCACCGAGCCATCGATCAGGACGGCCGCTTCGGCTTCGCCGCGGGCCGAGTGGTGGGGAAGCGCCTGCTGGAGGAACGCCGATCGCCCCGGCCAAGACAGACCCCGGTCGGCGAGCACGCGATCCAGCTCGTCGACCCGGAAGGGCGGGAAGGCGCCAGGGAAGCTCGCTGTCGCTCGAGCGGCGAATGTCAGCTCCGCGGGATCAGCCAACATCGTCGAGCCGTTGCCTTGCTCGCTGAAAGCCAGCGTGACGCGGTGCTCGGTTTCGGTCACCTCTGGTGGCGAATTGAGCCGAAGCCGCTCTGGATGCCCGTGAAAATCGGTGACCGACACGAACAGATCGAGAGGCTGGCCGTCCGGCAGAAGCCGCCCTGTTGGCGAAGCGCTTTCCATCG
>DAINCA010000008.1:6098-7764 GCA_036732645.1 Allosphingosinicella sp. | reverse complement strand
AGATCGGTCAGCGGATCGAGCGTGCATCCGGTCGAGATGGCATGGGCCAGGAAGACAGCGTTGATTCCGCCAGCGCTTGCACCGGCGAGGATGTCTACCAGCACCCGAAGTTCGACTTCGCTCCGATCCGCGATGGTTTGAAGAAGCCGGAGGTAGACCGTGTCGCTGCCCGCGTCGGCGGCGGATTCCGCCTGTCCGCCATGAAAGACACGGCTGGCCTTGGCCACCCTCCAGATTTCCTTGGTGATCCCGTGCATGTAGACCGCGAGACTGACTCCGCCGTAGCAGACCAGGGCAATCCGGAGTTCCTTTTCCCGCATCCGGAGAAACGATGACAGGATGCCCGGCCTGTGTCGAGCAGCGGCAAAGGACACTGTTCATCTCCGTTCGTGCCGGTTAAGGCTCCTCCGCCGGGCTATTTTTTGGAACCCGCGCGTAGGAGCGGAATTGCCGGCCCCGTGTATTTGAGGCGCCTTCTCGTCTTTCTCGTAATAGGTCTCGGCCTGGTGGGTCTCCTCTGGGCGGCGTCGCTGCGTCTTACTGAGCCTGCCGACGCACCCAGCCCTGGTTCCGCCTTTCGCTCGAAAGCGGTCGAGATGACGGTCGGGCAGCGACCGGCCCGTCAGGGCGCCGTCGATTATGCGCGGCTGGATTCGCGCCTCCGGCAACTGAGCGAGGAATCGGCGATGGTCGGACTTGCCGTCGCCGTCGTCGAGGATGGCGAGATCGCTTTCCTCAAGGGCTATGGGGAGACCATCGCGGGAAGCGGCGATCCGGTGACCGTGGACACGATCTTCCGTTGGGCCTCGCTCTCGAAGGGGGTTGCCGGTGACATGGTGGCCTTGCTCGCGGACCGCCAGCGTCTTTCATTGTTCGAGCCGGTCGGACGGTACAGCTCGATCAGACTTCCCGGCGGCACCGAGACGACTGCGACCGTATCGGACCTGCTCAGTCACCGGCTTGGCCTGTTCTCGCACGCTTATGATTCGAAGCTGGAAGATGGCGACGACCCGCGAATGCTCCGCGCCAGCCTCGCCACGTTGAACAACATCTGCTCACCTGGGCAATGCCACGCTTATCAGAACGTCGCCTTCGACGCGGCGTCGGAGATCGTCGAACGCATCACCGGGAAGAGTTACCGTGATGCCGTCCGGGAAACTCTGTTCGAGCCGCTGGGAATGACCAGCGCCAGCATGACTCGGGAACAGCTGCTGGCATCGCCGAGCTGGGCGCGCCCGCACGTCGGGGGCAAGAATTCGCAGCCCGTCGAAGTGACCGACAGTTATTACCGCGTACCGGCGGCGGGCGGCGTCAACGGATCGATCAAGGACCTGACATTGTGGATGCTTGCTCAGATGGGCGCGGCCGAAGACGTAATCCCGGGCTCGGTGCTGGCCACGGTACAGGCACCCCTTGCGAATACCCCGGGAGAGGCCGCGCGGCGCCGGAAATTTAGCGAGCGGAGCTCGCAATTCGCTTACGGTCTGGGGTGGCGAACGTTCGATTATGCCGGTCATCGGGTGGTCGGTCACCACGGCGGAGTCAGGGGTTATCGGTCCTTGATCCTGTTCGATCCGCAGCTCCGGTCCGGTGTCGTGGACTTGTGGAAGTCGTAGGCCAGCAAGCCCATCGGCATCGAATATGAGGTCATGAACATAATCAACCG
>DAINCA010000008.1:0-6088 GCA_036732645.1 Allosphingosinicella sp. | reverse complement strand
CGGCGCCGCCGACCACCTCGATGCTCGTAGCGCGCGACAGCACCGGTCAGGCGTCGTGGCCTTATGGAAGTCGTCGGCCAGCAAGCCCAACGGTATCGAATATGAGGTCATGGACATGATCTACCGACTGCCGTTCAGGGACTGGATGCAGATCGGAGAAGCGCAAGCCGAACCCGAGAGCCCAACGCCCGACGATCCGGAAAACCAAGGCACCTAGCGGCCGCCAGTCACCTCAGGCTGCCGGGCGAAGCTCCGCCCAGATAGGTAGATGGTCGGACGCCCGTCGCGCGGTGGCGCTGCCGTGGGCGCCGCTCGCGACGATCTCGAGATCTCGGGAAACCATGATTCGGTCGAGCATCGCGATCGGCCGGCGCGCGTGAAAACTTCTCCCGCATGGCGCGAAATGATGGTGGGTGCCGAAATCGCGAAGACAACCGCCGCTCACGCTCCATTCGTTGAGATCGCCCATCAGCACCGTCGAGACCTCGCCTTCGCGATCGACCAGATGGTTCAGGATGGCATGAGCCTGGCGCCGCCGCCAAAGGCCCGACAGATCGAGATGCATGCCGACGATCCGGAAAGTCGATCCGTTCACCTTGACGTCGGCGAGCACCGCTCCGCGCGGCTCGAGCGAGGGGAGGTTGAAGAGGTGGCGCTCCAGGATTTCTACCGGCTTTCGCACCAACAAAGCGTTGCCGTGCCAGCCAATGCTTCCGGCGCGGGTGTCGAACGGCACCGGCCGATAGTCGCTATGTTCTTCGAGCAACGGAATCGGGATCGCGCTGGCCCGCGACCCGAAGCGCCGATCGGCCTCCTGAAGGGCGATGACGTCGGCGCCGAGCTCGTTCAGGACGTCGATCGTCCGTTCCGGACGGCGCCGCCGATCGGTGCCGATCGCCTTGCGGATATTGTAGCTGGCGACGCGGATCATTGCGGCTCGCGTTTGAAGAGCCGCTCCGATCCGCGCAAGCGAAGCTTCAATTCAGTGGGCTCTTTTGTCGTTGAGCCGCCCAAGGGCATGGTCGAGCGCCTTGGCCGCTTTGTCCGCTGCGGCCGTGACGGCATCCTCTACGCGTTGGGCGTCGGCATGGACGGCGAGCGGCTCGTGCCCGGTCGGTCGCACTTCGAGGCTCACTCGCTTGTCGTTTCCTCCCTTGGTGCCGTTGGTATCGGAGACGTGCAGTTCGACATGGGTCAGCCGCCGTTCGAATCGCTTCAGCTTGGTGCGAATCCGCTCTTCAAGTCGCTCGTTGGCTTCGGCGTCAGACTTGATCTGGTTGTCGGTGTTGATCTGGACGAACATGCTGCCTCCACTCTTGATGCAAGGAGATAATGCCGGCGCACTGGGTACGTTCCAAAGGCACGATTTCAGCTGGATGTTCTTGCTTCGTTTCGCTAGGTTTGCGCATGGCCAAGCTCAAGAAAAGATATGTCTGTCAGGTTTGTGGTTCGATCAGCAGCCGCTGGCAGGGCCAGTGCGCCGATTGCGGCGAATGGAACAGCTTGGTTGAAGATTCCGCCGGCGTCGTGACGCCCTTTTCGGCAAAGCATGATCTCCGAACGGGCGGTCGGCGTGTCGAGCTGGTTGATCTCGACAGCGAAGTGGCGCTCCCCGATCGCGTCAGCAGCGGTCTCGCCGAATTCGATCGCGCCATTGGCGGCGGTCTCGTCGCCGGCTCGGCAACGTTGATCGGCGGTGACCCCGGGATCGGCAAATCGACCCTTCTGCTCCAGGTCGCCGCGCGGATCGCCAGCCGCGGTCTGTCCGTGGCCTATATTTCCGGCGAGGAGGCCGCTGACCAGGTCAGGCTCCGGGCGCGCCGACTGGGGCTTGGCGCGGCGCGGCTCAGGCTCGCGGCGGCGACTTCGGTCCGCGATATTCTTACGACGCTTGGCGAGGGCGTGCCGCCGGCATTGGTGGTGATCGACTCGATCCAGACCATGTATTCGGACCTGATCGAGGGTGCGCCGGGAACGGTGAGCCAGGTCCGCGCATCCGCCCACGAGCTGATCCGGTTCGCGAAGGAGAGCGGCGCCGCAATCGTTCTGGTCGGCCATGTCACCAAGGACGGCACCATCGCCGGCCCGCGCGTGCTCGAGCACATGGTCGACACGGTGCTCAGCTTCGAAGGCGAGCGAAGCCATCAGTATCGGATCCTTCGTGCGGTGAAGAACCGCTTCGGAGGCACGGACGAGATCGGCGTGTTCGCGATGGCCGAGGAAGGGCTGCTTGAGGTCGGCAATCCTTCCGCCTTGTTCCTCACCCAGCGCGGGGAAGCCGTTCCAGGCGCCGTCGTCTTTCCGGCGCTGGAAGGAACGCGTCCGGTGCTGGTCGAGATCCAGGCCCTCACCGTCCGTCTCGCCAGCGGTGCGACGCCCCGGCGGGCCGTGGTAGGCTGGGATTCAGGCCGGCTGGCCATGATCCTGGCCGTATTGGAGGCCCGGTGCGGGCTCAATTTCTCGACCGCCGAGGTCTATCTCAACGTCGCCGGTGGATATCGGGTGATCGATCCGGCCGCCGATCTCGCGGTGGCCGCGGCCCTGGTCTCGGCGCTCTCCGAACGGCCGGTGGCGGCCGAGACGGTGGCGTTCGGAGAAGTGGCGCTTTCGGGCGAGCTTCGGCCGGTCGCTCACGCCAATCTGCGGCTCAAGGAATCGGCCAAGCTTGGCTTCGAGCGGGCCATGCTGCCGTCCGGCCTTGCGGGTGAGAAGGCGCCGATGAAGCTGTCGGGCTTCCGAACCCTCGGACAACTCGTTGACCATCTGCTGGGGCGCGGTTAGCGCCGGGGCATGGGCCTCAGCGCATTAGACATCATCGTCATTCTCCTCGTCGGCGCCGGGCTCGTCTTCGGCTTCCTTCGCGGATTCACGTTCGAGATTCTTTCGCTTCTGGCCTGGTTCATGGCGATCATCGCGTTGCGTTATTTCCACGAGCCGGTCCGTGACATGCTGGTCGGGCCGGTCGGCACCGTCGCCGGCGCCTCGGTGCTGTCCTTCGTCCTGGTCTTCGGGATCGTCTTTATCGCCGGCAAGCTCGCATCCCGACGGGTCGGCGGGCGCATCCGCAAATCGGTCGTCGGGCCGGTCGACCGGGTGCTCGGCAGCGGCTTCGGCGCGCTCAAGGGCCTGATCGGCGCGACCTTGCTCTACCTCGCCGCAAACCTCGTCTACGACACGATCTGGGGGCGGGCGGCGGAACGGCCCGAGTGGATGGCGCAATCCCGGACTTATCCGCTTCTCCATGCCAGTGGTGCGGCGATCGTCGACCTGGTCGAAGCCCGTCGCGGTCCCGAATCGGAGCAAGACGCTCAAAGCAACGCCCGGACCGATCCGTGACGACGATCCGGCTGCACGACACGATGGCGCGCGAAAAACGCGTCTTCACGCCCGCCGACGCTGATCGGGTGACGATGTATGTCTGCGGGCCCACCGTCTACAACCGCGCACATATCGGCAATGCGAGGCCGGCGGTCGTGTTCGACACACTCGCCCGTCTTCTTCGCCACGTCTATGGCGACCACAGCCTGGTTTATGCGCGCAACGTCACCGACGTCGACGACAAGATCATCGAAGCGGCGAGGAGCGAAGGCGTTGATCCTGCGGCGATCACGGGTCGCTACGAACGTCATTATGTCGAGGACATGGGCGCGCTTGGCGTCCAGCCGCCGACGATCGCTCCGCTCGCTACGGAGCATGTCCCGCAGATGATCGCGATGATTGCCCGCCTGGTCGGCTCGGGCAACGCCTATGAGGCCGATGGCCACGTATTGTTCCACGTGCCTAGCGATCCCGATTATGGCGCCCTGGGTCGTCGCGACCGCGACGCCATGATTGCCGGCGCGCGTGTGGAGGTCGCCGCCTACAAGAAGGATCCGGCTGATTTCGTCCTCTGGAAGCCCTCGTCGCCGGAGACGATTGGCTGGGACAGCCCGTGGGGTCGGGGCCGCCCCGGCTGGCACATCGAATGCTCCGCCATGATCGAGGCGCATCTTGGCGAGACGATCGACATCCACGGCGGCGGCCTCGACTTGATCTTTCCCCATCACGAAAACGAAATCGCCCAGAGCCGTTGCGCTCACGCCGGAGCGCCGCTCGCACGTTACTGGGTGCACAACGGCTTTCTTTCGATGGCTGACGGCGAGAAGATGTCGAAAAGCCTCGGCAATGTCGTCACCGTCGGGGAATTGCTCGCGGAGGGGCACAAAGGGGAGGTTCTTCGCCTGGCGTTGCTCTCCGCGCATTATCGCCAGCCCCTCGAATGGTCGGCGCAACTGGTGACCCAGAGCAAGGCGACGCTCGACCGACTCTATCGGGCCGCCGAAGACGGCGAGGATGGCGATGTCGATGAAGGGGTTCTCGATGCCCTGGCCGATGATCTCAATACACCGCTTGCGCTTGCCCGGCTGTCGGCCATCGACGACGGTGCTCGCCTGAAGGCTAGCGCCGCTCTGCTTGGGCTGATCGGCGAAAGCCGCAGCGAGTGGTTCCAGGGCGGCGCCGACGATGGGATCGACGATCTGATTGCCGCGCGCGCCGAAGCCAAGAAAAACCGCGACTTCGCCGAGGCTGACCGGATCCGGGCCGAACTCGCCAGCCAGGGCATTCTGCTTGAGGATACGCCCGCTGGTACGAGCTGGCGACGCGCGTGAGCGTAGGCATCGACGCTGGGCCGCCTTAAATGAGCCGCGTGACCGACACCCTCTACAGCCGCGACATCCTTCGCCTTGCCGCTTCCATCCCGTGTCAGAGCTTGCTCGAGACGCCGATGGCGAGGGTCGAGAAGACCTCGCCGATATGCGGCAGCCGCGTGACCGTCGACGTCGTCACTGACCAAGAGGGCCGAGTGAGAGACTTCGGACAGGATGTGAAGGCTTGTGCTCTCGGCCAGGCTTCGGCGTCCTTGATGGGCGCTCATATCGTCGGGCGATCCGCCTGGGAGATCAGACAAGCCCGCGACGCACTGGCGAGCTATCTCATTGGTGGGCAGGACCAGCCGGGTGACTGGCCCGGTCTGTCCGTATTCGCTCATGCCCGCCGATTCTCTGCCCGCCACGCCTCGATCCTGCTCGCTTTCGAAGCCGCGGCCGAGGCGGCGTCACTGGCCGCCGCCGATCGACCTCATCCATGACCGAAAGCGGGCACGCGCCGGTGTCGATGCTGGTCGACGCGGTGACCCTGCTCGGTTTCGCGTTGGTCTTCGTCCTCCTATTCCGCCGCCTGGGGCTAGGCGCCACTTTGGGATATCTGGTGGCTGGGGCGCTGGTCGGGCCGCAAATGCTCGGGCTGGTGAGCGGTGGCGAGACGATCCTCGAGGTTGCCGAAATCGGCATCGTCCTTCTGCTTTTCCTCGTCGGCCTCGAGCTTAATCCCAGTCGGCTGTGGCGAATGCGGCACGACATCTTCGGTTTCGGGCTGCTCCAGGTCGTGCTTTGCGGAATTGCCGCTTCGGCGCTGGTCTGGGTCGCAACGACCTCCACTCTTGCCGCGGCCTTGGCGCTGGGGCTGCCATTGGCTTTGTCCTCCACCGCTCAGGTGTTGCCGTTGCTTCAATCGGCCGGGCGGCTGAGGACGCCGTTCGGCGAGCGCGCTTTTTCGATCCTTTTGTTTCAGGACCTGTCGCTCGTCCCTCTGGTGACGATCATCGCGGCCATGTCCCGCAACCCCGCCGACCTCGGCGGTCCCCCCGGCTGGCTGCTGGCTCTCTATACCGTCGGGGCTGTGGTCGGTCTCGTCCTGGCGGGTCGATTCCTGCTTCGGCCGTTGTTCAGACTGATCGGCAATCTCGGCGAACGGGAGATGTTCGTCTTCGCCGCTCTCTTCACCGTGATCGCCAGCGCGGCGGTGATGGAGTGGCTCGGTTTGTCCACCGCCTTGGGCGCGTTCATCGCCGGCGTGATGCTCGCGGACTCGCCTTATCGGCACGAGTTGGAAGCCGATGTCGAACCGTTCCGGTCGATCCTGCTCGGCCTCTTTTTTCTGGCCGTCGGAATGATGCTCGACCTGACGGCAATCGCCGAGCGGCCGTTGTTCGTGATCGCGATGGCGGTCGGTTTGATCGCCATCAAGACCCTGGTCATCATGGGGCTGG
>DAINCA010000007.1:0-30598 GCA_036732645.1 Allosphingosinicella sp. | reverse complement strand
CACCACAACCGACCGGCGAGCGCCGTGACGAAGCCGGAACTGGGACGCGCCATGGCCGATTTTCTGGCAGGTTGACCCTCCGTGCGCAGAGGTTATTGCGACCTCGCAACACAAATCGAGGATGGCCATCTCCATGAAAAGCAGCGTCTCCCTGCTCGCCCTCATCTGTTCTGCGGCTCTCGTCAGCGCCTGCACCACCGCCTCTGTCTCCGAAGATTCCTCTATAGTGGCCGCAACGCCTGTAACTGCGGACGCACCCGAAGCGACGGTCGCTGAAGCCGACGCCTTCGTCGCCCGCGCCGAGCGTGAGCTTGCCGAATTCTCCGTGCTCAACGCCCGCGCCCAGTGGGTCAACTCGACCTACATCACGCCTGACACAGACGCGCTGGCGGCGCATTTCGGAACGATCGGCACCGAAATGGGCGTTCGCCTTGCGACCGAGGCAGCCCGATTCCAGGATGTCGAAGGCCTGAGCTACGACACTCGCCGCAAGCTCGACATATTGCGTGCCGGTCTTACCCTGCCGGCTCCGACCACCGAAGGCGCTGCCGCCGAGCTCAACCGGATATCGACCGACCTCCAGTCGCAATATGGCCGGGGACGGGGAACGATGAATAATGAGACCCTGACCGGCAACGAGATCGAGGCCCGGATGGGGACGGTGCGCGATCCCGAAGACCTCAGGGAAATGTGGACCAGCTGGAACAACAATGTGGGGGCGCCGATGCGTCCGCAATATGCGCGCATGGTAGAAATCGCCAATGCCGGCGCCCGCGAGCTTGGCTTTGCCGACACCGGCGCGATGTGGCGCTCGAATTACGACATGCCGCCCGACGAGTTCGCCGCCCTGACCGAGCGGCTGTGGAACGAGGTGCGGCCGCTCTACGAGGAAATCCACTGCTTCACCCGGGCCGGGCTCAATCGCACCTACGGCGATCAGGTGCAGCCGGAAACCGGGCCGATCCGGGCCGATTTGCTCGGCAATCTGTGGGCGCAGGAATGGGGCAACGTCTACGAGGTCGTCGCACCGCGCGGTGCCTCGGGCAATCCGCCTTACGACCTGACGCAGCTCCTCGAGCGGGCCAATTACACGCCGGAGCGAATCGTCCGCCAGGGCGAGTCCTTCTTCAGCTCCCTGGGGTTCGCGCCGCTCCCGGCATCGTTCTGGGAACGGTCGATGATCACCCAGCCGCGCGACCGCGAGGTAATCTGCCATGCCTCCGCCTGGGACGTCGACAATGTCGAGGATTTGCGCATCAAGATGTGCACTCGGGTCAACGCGGACGACTTCATCACCGTCCATCACGAGCTCGGCCACAATTACTATCAGCGAGCCTATAACCAGCAGTCGCTCTTGTATCTCAACAGTGCCAATGACGGCTTCCACGAAGCGATCGGCGACATGATCGCCTTGTCGGTGACTCCCGAATATCTGGTCCAGATCGGCCTGCTCCAGGAGAACCAGCTGCCGACGCCGGAGCAGGACCGGGCACTCCTCCTGCGACAGGCGCTGGACAAGATCGCCTTTCTTCCGTTCGGTCTGATGATCGATCGTTATCGGTGGGGCATCTTCTCGGGACAGATCACCCCGGATCGCTATCAGTCCGCGTGGGACGAGATGCGGCTTCGCTACCAGGGCCTCGTCCCGCCGGTGGAGCGGACCGAGCAGCATTTCGACGCCGGCGCCAAATATCATGTGCCGGCGAGCGTTCCCTACACCCGTTATTTCCTCGCCCGAATCCTCCAGTTCCAGTTTTACAAGGCGGCCTGCGACATCGCCGGCTGGGAGGGACCGCTTCACCGCTGCTCCTTCTACGGCAATCGGGAAGTGGGCCGCCGGCTGAACGAGATGCTGGCCATGGGCGCGTCGAAGCCCTGGCCCGATGCACTGGAGGCATTCACCGGCAGCCGCGAAATGTCCGCCGAACCCATGATCGAATATTTTCGGCCACTGCTCGGTTGGCTTCGCGAACAGAACCAGGGCCGCCGCTGCGGCTGGTAATCCGGGGCGGGGCGACGCTCGCCCCGCGTTCGGCACGACCCGTCGATAGGATAAGGCATTTGGACGTGCACCCGCGCTAGCAGCCGGGTCGTGTCTCGGGGAGGATTTTCCATGCGTGCGCTGGGCGCCGCTCTATTGATCTGTTTGCTCGCCGCGCCGGCGGCCGCTCAGTCGCAAGCGCGCTGGAACCCCGCTGCGCCTGAAAACCGCCAGGTGCTGCCGACCTTCAATTACACGACCGTCGAAGGTGTGTTGACCGCGATCGGAGCCAGCTCGGAACGGCGTGGCAGTGCCGAACGTCCCGCTTTGGCCGTGACCTTCTCGAACGGCCGCCGCGCCGCGATTATCTTCGGCAGCTGCGAGCGGGCTGGGACAGCCTGCCGTGCGATAAGCATTCAATCGTCCTGGAATCGGCCTGCCAACATTCCGGTCGAGCGACTCGCGGCGAACGTTCAGCAGTTCAGCCTCCGTTACGCCTTTTCGCGCGCTTTCCTCACCCAGGATGGGCGACCTTCATTGCAGCGTTATCTCACTGCGGATTACGGCTTCATTCGCGGCAACCTCGCGGTGAACCTTTTGGTCTTCGCCAGTCAGGCAGACCGGTTTGCTGCAGAGGTGCTCCGCTAGGCGAAAGCGAATCGAGCCTGTCGAGCGCTAGGATCGGCGCCGGTCGCCAGCGGCGGTCTCGCCGTGGGCAAGCTCGCAGGCGGTCGCCGCCGTCTCCATCACCGGGTTCATCTTGCCATTGCCGGAGTTTCGGCGGGCGATGGCGCGGGCGCTCCAGAATGCCCCAGTCGCCGCTGCCGCGGCCCCGGTGATCAGTGCCGCCGTCATCGCGTGATTCGCTTTACGCTCGCTTTGTCTGGCCATCATCTTGCTCCCGCACACGGATACTCAATGGACTCGAATGACTCGGAGGGAGCGATGTTTCGCGGTTCGGGACCGGGCGACCTGTTCAAGAGACAGGGCACCCGGTTCCCGTTGATCGCCTAGAGCTGGTTGAGGATGTACTCCGCGCTGGATACGCTGAAGGCGCCTGGCTCCTCCACGTTCAGCTCTCGGACGACACCGTCGTCGACGATCGCCGACCAGCGCTGGCCGCGGGTGCCCATGCCGAATTTCGTCCCATCCATGGTGAGGCCGATCGCCCGTGCGAATTCGCCATTGCCGTCGGCGAGCATGGTGACCTTGCCCTCGGCGCCTGCTTGCTGGCCCCAGGCGCCCATCACGAAGGCGTCATTGACCGAGACGCAGGCGACTTCATCGACGCCCTTGGCGCGGAGTTCGTCGGCTTTTTCCACAAAACCGGGCAGATGACGTGCCGAACAGGTAGGGGTGAAAGCGCCTGGAACGGAAAAGACGGCGACCTTTCGGCCGGAGAAGAAGGATTCGGTATCCACCGGCTCGGGGCCGTCGCTACCGGCCTTCATCAATGTGACGTTGGGAATGGGGTCGCCTACCTGGATCGCCATTTAATCTCTCCTTGCTGAGCGCTGCTGGCACTTAGGGCGGACGAACTGGAGCCGCAATGGCGGTCCGTGCCCCGCTTATGATCATGAGACGCCGGAACGGTGGATCGCGGCGGTAGCCGGAATTGTCGGCAAGGCAGGGGCCCGCTTATATCGACATGATGGATGGACCGAGATTCCTTACCGGCCAGTTCCTGCTCGCGATGCCGGGAATCGGCGATCCACGGTTCGAACGAGCGGTGATGGCGATCTGTGTCCACGACGAGGATGGGGCGTTGGGGATCGGGCTCGGCAAGATCGTGCCGAGGCTCGGCTTTCACGATCTTCTCGGCCAGCTCGGGATCGAGCCTGGATCTTCTCCGAACGTGCCAATCCATGTCGGAGGACCAGTTGAGCCGCAACGTGGCTTCATCATTCACTCGACCGATTGGGGAGGAACCGACAGCATTCATGTCGGCGGACGCTGGGTTCTGTCGGGGACCCTCGATATTCTCAAGGCAATCGCTGAGGGCAAAGGACCCACTCGATGGGTCGCGGCGCTCGGCTATGCCGGCTGGGGCGGCGGTCAGCTGGAGGAGGAAATGGGCCGCCATGGCTGGTTCGTGACCCCCGGCAATGACGATATTCTCTATGAAGGCCATGTCGACGACCGCTGGTCATCCGCCTTCCGGTCGGCGGGCATAGATCCGCGTCTGCTGGCGGCGGAATCCGGCACTGCCTGATCACATATAAAGATATCTTTATATTTGCATTGGACGCTGAGCGGAGCTAGGGCGCGGGCACGCGACCGCCTGAATTCACGGCGGTCTTTCACTTTTCAGGAGACTCCCCTTGGCCACCCAGCCCCAGAGCGATTTCAGCGACTACATCATCCGGGATATCAGTCTTGCCGGTTTCGGCCGCAAGGAAATCGAGATCGCCGAAACCGAGATGCCGGGCCTGATGGCGCTTCGCTCGGAATATGGTGAGGCCAAGCCGCTCAGCGGCGCGCGGATCACCGGCTCGCTGCACATGACGATCCAGACCGCGGTTCTGATCGAGACCCTGATCGAGCTGGGCGCCGAAATCCGCTGGGCTTCGTGCAACATCTTCTCGACCCAGGACCACGCTGCCGCCGCGATCGCCGAGCGGGGAATTCCGGTCTTCGCCGTGAAGGGTGAGACGCTCGAGGAATATTGGGATTATGTCGACCGGATCTTCGATTGGGGCGATGGCCAGACCTGCAACATGATCCTCGACGACGGCGGCGACGCCACCATGTTCGCGTTGTGGGGCGCGCGGATCGAGGCCGGCGAAACCTTCCCGGCGCCGACCAATGAAGAGGAAGAGGTTTTCCAGCAGGTCGTTCGGCGGCGGATCGAGCAGTCGCCCGGCTTCCTCACCAAGACTGTGGAAGCGATCCGAGGCGTTTCGGAAGAGACCACCACCGGCGTCCACCGTCTCTATGAGCTCGCCAAGCAGGGCAAGCTTCCGTTCCCGGCGATCAACGTCAACGACAGCGTCACCAAGTCGAAATTCGATAACCTCTACGGTTGCAAGGAGAGCCTGGTCGACGCGATCCGCCGCGCTACCGACGTCATGCTCGCCGGCAAGGTCGCTTGCGTCGCCGGCTTCGGCGACGTCGGCAAAGGCAGCGCCGCTTCGCTCCGCAACGGCGGCGCCCGAGTGCTTGTAACCGAGATCGATCCCATCTGCGCGCTTCAGGCGGCGATGGAAGGTTATGAGGTCGTGACCATGGAGGAAGCGGTGAAGCGCTCCGACATCTTCGTCACCGCGACCGGCAACATGGACGTCATCACGCTCGATCACATGCGCGAGATGAAGAACATGGCGATCGTCTGCAACATCGGCCACTTCGACAGCGAGATCCAGATCTCCGCATTGAACAACATGAAATGGACCGAGATCAAACCGCAGGTGGACGAGGTCGAGTTTCCCGGCGGGAAGAAGATCATCGTCCTCGCCAAGGGCCGCCTGGTGAATCTGGGTTGCGCCACTGGCCACCCGAGCTTCGTGATGAGCTCGAGCTTCACCAACCAGGTGCTTGCCCAGATCGAGCTCTGGACCAAGGCCGACACGTATCAGAACGACGTCTATGTTCTTCCCAAGCATCTCGACGAGAAGGTCGCGGCCCTTCACCTCGACAAATTGGGCGTCAAGCTGACATCCTTGAGCCAGCGTCAGGCGGATTATATCGGCGTGCCCGTCGAAGGTCCGTTCAAGCCGGACCATTATCGCTACTGATCCGAGGGCCAACTCCGCCTGAATGTGGCATTAATGTTACAGTCAGGCGGTTAGTGACGACAGGCGAAAGCGGAATGTTTCCTTTTGTCTGCAGGCCGTTAATGTCCCGCTCCAATTCGTCACTCGCTTTCCCTGGGGGATACCTAATGCGCCGAATCCAACCACGAATCCTGTCCACCGTCTCTTTTGCCACCCTCGCGATCGCTGGTTTTCCGGCCATCGCTCACGCGCAAGGCGGCGAAACCCCTGCCGATTGCTCGACTTACTCGACTCAGGAAGAGCGTGAGGCCTGCCTCGCGCAGCAGAGCGAAGACGCCGGCGTTCTGCCGTCGGCGACGCCGACCGGCGATCGCGACGAAGCGATCGTCATCACCGGCACGCGCATTCGCAGCGATTTCAACAGCCCCGATCCGCTGACGATCATCAATCCGGATGTCGCCTTCCAGGAGGGCCAGAACCAGACCTCGGAGATGATCCAGTCCGCGCCGATCGCGGCCGGCTCGCTCCAGATCACTGGCGCGATCTCGAACAACTTCGTCACCAATGGCGGCGCTGACGCCCAGACGGTCTCGCTTCGCGGTCTTGGCGCCGAGCGTACCCTGGTGCTGCTCAATGGCCGGCGCGCCGGCCCGGCGGGTGTTCGCGGCGGGGTGTCCTCGTTCGACCTGAACGTGCTTCCGCAGTCGATCGTCCAGTCGGTCGAGATCCTCAAGACCGGCGCCTCGTCGATCTATGGTTCGGACGCCATCGCCGGCGTCGTCAACATCATCACGCGTCGCAACACCAATGGCATCGAGTTCCGTGGCACCGCTTCTATTCCCGAGCATAGCGGCGGCGAAACCTACAACGGCAGTCTGACCTATGGGCGTGATTTCGGCACCGCCCATTTCCTCGTCAGCGCCGACTACTTCTTCCAGAACAATCTTCGGCGCAATCAGCGCGAGTTCACCGATTGCCAGGAGGACTTCCTGTTCTTCGAGGGCAGCAACGAGCGTGCGGACGTCGTCGATGCCCGCACCGGCGAACCCGCCTGCAACGGCGTCATCGGCAACCTTTACCTGATCAGCAACCAGTTCCTCGATAACCCGAACCTGCCTGGTCAGCAGTTCAATCAGCAGCTTCGGGCTCCCGCCAATCGTCTCGGTCAGCAGCTGTTCGTCGGCCAGTTTTCGCTTCCCGGAAGCGACGTCAGCCAGGTCTGCATTCCGATCGACCCCTATCCGTTGGTTTCCGCGCCCGCCAATTTTTACGGCTGCAACTTCGATGGCCCCTCGACTGGAGCTCTAAACCAGTATCTGCCCCTCGAGCAGAATTCAGACGTGTTCAGCGAACTCGAGCGCTACACTCTCTACGCCCAGGGCGGCGTCGAGATCACCCCGTCGATCGAAGTGTTCGCCGAAGCTCTCTACAACAAGAGGAAGACCTTCAATAACGGCTTCCAGCAGTTCGGAATGTTCCAGTTCACGGGCGGCTCCGGGGTTCCGGGCTTCTTAGCCCTGCCGCGGGTGGGCTTGTGTGATCCGTCATTCGACTTCAATTGCCGGGTGACCGATCCGGGTGATCCGTTCAACTCGGAAATCCAGGGGAACTTCCTCCTCCGGCCACTGGTGGTCGTTGAATCCGACGGCGGCACCGACATCGATTATTATCGCGGCGTCCTCGGCGCCCGCGGTGATTTCGGCAGCGACAGTGGATTTTACTGGGACGTTCATGGCCAGTATAGCCGCAGCGAAGGCGATTACTTCCAGGACATCATCTTCGACGATTCCGTCTTCACCCAGGCATTCCGGACCCGTTCCTGCGTCGGTCTGGTGACCCCGGTTCGCGGCGTTCCCTGTATCGATATCGATTTCACCAATCCGACTGGAGCCATCGCTGGCAACTTCACACCGGAAGAGGAAGCTTTCCTGTTCGGCGAGGAGACTGGTCACACCACCTACGAGCAGCTCAGCGGCGAAGCGACGGTGTCCGGCACTTTGTTCTCGTTGCCGGCGGGCGACGTCGGCGTCGCCCTCGGCGCCCAGATCCGGCGCGATGAGATCGAAGACGTTCCTGGCGAACATACTCTGGCAGGCAACGTTTTCGGACGCACCTCGGCGGGCATCACGGCTGGAAGAACGGTCTCGAAGGAGATTTTCGGCGAGCTTCAGATCCCGTTGCTTCACAATCTGACGCTGATCGACAGCTTCAACCTGACTGCGGCAGCTCGCCGTACCTGGGTGGACGCGACTCGACAGGACGGCGTCAGCGACAATTTCGGTGACACCACGTGGAAGCTCGGCTTCAACTGGGTCGTCAACGACTGGCTTCGTTTCCGTGGCACCTGGGGCACCTCGTTCCGAGCGCCTGCTCTGTTCGAGCTGTTCCTCGAGAACCAGACAGGGTTCCAGGGGCAGCAGGCGATCGATATCTGCATCAACACGGCGCGCGCCCTCCAGCTCGGCACTATCAACCAGCGGATCTTCAACAACTGCGCCGCGGCCGGCATTCCGTCCGACTTCCAGGGCGCGACTGGATCGGCCACCATCGTTCAGGGTGGCGGTCTCGGCAATCTCGAGCCTGAGACTTCGACTGCGAAGACCCTCGGTTTCGTGCTGACGCCGGACGCCAGCGGCTGGCTCTGGGGCGGTCTCTCGGCCAGCTTCTCGCTCGATTATTTCGATATCGATGTGCAGGACGAAATCACGACCCTTGGCGCTGCCAACATCGTATTCGCCTGCTACAACTCGGAATTCGGTCTTGAAGATCCGATCTGCGACCAGATCACCCGCGCCACGAGCGGCCCGGGCGTTCTCAACATCACCGAGGTGCGCGACACCTACGTCAACATCAACCAGCAGCGGAACCGCGGTCTCGATTTCACCGCGCAGTTCCGTCAGGACCTCGGCAACTTGGGGACCCTGTCGCTTCTTGCTCAGATGACGTGGCAGATCGAAGACAAGATCACCTTGTTCGAGGGCACGGAGACAAACATCAACGGCGAGGCTGGCGAGCCGATCTGGGTCGGCGACTTCAACCTCACCTGGGCGAAGGGCGACTGGTCTCTCTTCTACGGTCTCGACGTGATCGGTGCGACCAACGACACCGACGACCTCATCGCAAGCAGCGGCGCGCCGTGCCGGACTTCTTTGTTCCGGCCGGGCGTCCCGCTCGAGCAGGCGGTGCAGGGCGGCCGGCGTCGTTTCTGCCCGGACGTTCGTCTCGCGGCGACCGACTATCACACGATCTCGGTCACCCGCCGCTTTGGCGATCGCCTCCAGCTTACGGCCGGCGTTCGGAACCTGTTCGACGCGCAGCCGCCGCGGGCCTCGGTCGCCTTCTCCGGCATCGGTGCGATCGGCCAGGCTCCGACCTTCGCGTCGCAGTATGATTATCTCGGCCGGCGTTTCTTCCTGAACGTGAGGGCTACCTACTAATAAGAGTCTCGAAAGGGGCAAGATGGGGCGGCGGACTTCGGTCCGCCGCCCTTTTTGTTGGCACGACGGGCATCGGCGGGTGCCTCTGCAGCTCGAAGCGCTTCCACCTCAACCGATCAGGTTCTAGACACTTCAGAGTGAGTTTCGCGTCGCCCATGATTGCGGTCGGCATCGCCCTGTTCCTCGGCGCCTGGCTCGCCGTGGCCTTGTGGGCGACACTTGTTGCCAGGCGCCGTTGCGAAGAAGGGCGAGTGGCGGGCTCGGAAGCGCCACGACTCGACGCTCTGCTTGGGGCGGCGCCGTCGATCCCGCTCATCGTCTATCTCGACGGCCAGGTCGAAGGATCCTATCGGTTAGCCGGCAAGCTGGGTTTCGACGTGCTTCCCCGCCAATGGACAGAGATCACGCAATCGGGCGTCTTCGCGGCCGACCGGGCGAGCCAGTTGGAAGAGATGGTCGGGGCGGCCACTGCCGGATCGAGCGGGAACATCACCTTGCCAACGGCGGATGGCCTGAAAATCCTTCGGGTGGATTGCGCCCCGGCACCAACCGTTCTCGGTCGCGGTGCGGCTTTGCTCTGGTTCGCGGACGTCACTGAGTCGGAGCAGGAGCTTGAGGCCCTGGGGCAGAGGCTGGAGCGACGTTCCGCGGCGCTTCAGGCTTTGTCAGGTTTGATCGAACTCGCGCCGTTCCCGATCTGGCACCGTGGTCCCGACCTCAAGCTCGCCATGGTCAATTCCGCTTACGTCGCGGCCGTAGAGGCGGAGGATGCCGCCACCGTCGTGCGTGAGGGCACCGAGCTCGTCGAGGAAGCCGAAGGGTTCAGCGCGATCTTTGCTTCTGCCGCCGTGCGCGACAGTCAGGAAGCCGCCAGCCGAACGGTCCCGATCACGATGGCCGGTGAACGTCGGATGATGCATGTGACGGAGGTGCCCCTCGCCGGCGGCGGGGTCGCGGGATATGCCATCGATGTCGAGGATCAGGAGCAGGCACGCGCAGAGCTGACCCGCTTCGTTCGGGCTCAACACGACATGCTCGACCGCCTTTCAGCCGGAGTCGCCCAGTTCGGACGCGACCGAAGCCTGACCTTCTTCAATCAGCCCTTTGCCAGGCTGTTTTCCCTGAGTGCCGACTTCCTTGCCGATCGCCCCGAATTCGATCGCGTGATCGACGCGATGCGAGTCGAGGGAAAGCTGCCGGAAGTCCGAGACTATCCTGAGTGGAAGGAAGAGCATCGCGCCTGGTTCACGAGCGGCCTCGCCGCCGACGAGGAAGACTGGCTTCTTCCTGGTGGGAAGCACCTCCGGGTTGTTGCCCAGCCGCTGCCCGACGGCGGGTTGCTGATCATATTCGAGGATCGCACCGAACAGATCCAGCTGGCTTCGGCGCGTGACACTCTGCTCAGGGTGCGAAGTGCCACATTTGACAACCTCTTCGAGGCGATCGGCGTCTTCGCCTCCGACGGCCGTCTCAATCTGTGGAACAACCGCTTCAAGGAATTGTGGGGGTTCGAGGAAGAACAATTGGCGGTCCACCCGCGGGTCGATTCCCTCACGCCTCATCTGGCCGCGAAGATGAAGCGCCCAAGCCATGCCGGTATCGTCCGGGAGCTGGTCCGAAGCGCCACTCAGGAACGCAAGCAGCGTTCCGGCCGGGTCTCTTTAATCGACGGTCGTGAGTTCGAATTCGCGGCGGTACCGCTTCCCGACGGCAACGCTTTGTTCACCATGCTGGACGTCACGGACAGCCGCAAGGTGGAGGCGGCGTTGCGTGAGCGGACCGAGGCGCTTGAGGAAGCCGATCGGCTAAAGACGGCGTTTGTGTCCAACATGAGCTACGAGCTTCGCACACCGCTCACCTCCATCGGTGGCTTCGCGGAGATGCTCTCGCGCGGTTATGCCGGCGAGCTAGCTCCGACAGCGACGGACTATGTCGCTGCGATCCTGGAGAGCGTGTCGCGACTGAGCGCGCTGATCGATAATGTCCTCGATCTTACCCAGAGCGATACAGGCAGCCTTTTGCTCGCGGAGGATGAGCTCGAGCTCGCAATTCTTTGTCAGGAAGCTGCCGACAGCGTTCGTGAGTCGGCTGACAGAAAGGGAATAAATCTCGCCGTCGAGATCGACCCGTCGGTCGGCTCGATCACCGGTGACCGTCGAAGATTGGGCCAGGCTCTCGCGAACCTGCTGCGCAACAGCCTGCTCTATACAGACAACGAAGGCCGGATCCTTCTCCATGCCGAGGGAGACCGTAACGAAGCGCGGATCATCGTTTCGGACAATGGACGCGGCATCGATCCGGCAGATCAGCCGCGCGTATTCGACCGTTTCCATCGCACCGCGGAAGGACGGCTGGCGGAGGAACCGACGATCGGCCTGGGACTGCCGTTGGCGAAGCAGTTCGTCGAAGCCCATGGCGGCACGGTTACCCTCGAGTCGCGTCCAGGGGAGGGCACGACCGTCACGCTCACCTTTCCGCGCACGTCGGGGCAGCGCGCGGACTACTCCGCTCAGCGCGCCGCACAATGACTCATATCCGGCTGGCCGACGCGGAAGCGACTGAGGCTTTTGGCGTCGGCCTCGCCGATGCCATCAAACCGGGTGACGTGATCGCCTTGTTCGGGCCACTCGGTGCCGGCAAGACCACGCTGGCCCGTGGAATTCTCAGTGGTCTCGGACATGAAGGCGAGGTTGCAAGTCCGACCTTTCCGATCGTTTTGCCTTACGACCCGCCCGATACGAGATTGCCGGTCTGGCACGTCGATCTTTATCGAATCGAGGACGAATCCGAGCTGGACGAGCTCGGCCTTGACGATGCCAGATCGGACGTCGCTTTGTTGATCGAATGGCCGGAGCGTCTGGGCCATTTGTGGCAAGAGGCGCTCCGACTGACGCTAGAGCCGCAATCGGATGGCAGCCGCGCCTTGACAGCCTCGGTGCCCCCGGCTTGGGGGAACAGATGGCCAACCCAATGATTCCACCTGCCGAAGCGCCGGCGTTCCTCGCCGTGCATGGCTGGGACGGTGCCGAAATGAAACCGCTTGCTGGTGATGCCAGCTTTCGCCGCTATTTCCGCGTTCATTGCCGGGACAAGACCGCCGTTTTGATGGATGCGCCACCGGAGCATGAGGATATCGGACCCTTCCTCAAGGTCGCCAGTCATCTGCTCGATCGCGGATTCTCACCGCCTAGGCCGCTGGCGATCGATCGGGGGCTTGGCCTGCTGCTGCTCGAGGACTTCGGAGACGATCGGGTTGGGCCGCTGCTCCAGCGCGACCCTGCCCGAGAAGCTGAAATCTATGATGTGGCGGTCGATATCCTGGCCCGGCTCGCGAGCGAGCCAGCGCCTGCGGACATGGCGCCCTATGATGAGGAGGCGATGCTCAGGGAAGTCGGGCTTTTCACCGAATATTATTGTCCTGCCGTGGGTCTCGACGTCGACCAACAGGCTTTCTTTTCGGCGTGGCGCAGGGTCTGGCCCGAGGTGCTTGCGATCGTTGCGGAAGCACCGGTTCTCGTTCTTCGCGATTATCATGCCGACAATCTGATGGTGCTGCCAGACCGCGACGATCTTGGGCTCCTCGATTTCCAGGATGCCCTGGCCGGCCATTCGGCTTACGATCTCGTCTCCTTGCTGCAGGATGCCCGCCGTGATGTGCCGCCCTCGCTCGAGGAAAAGATGATCGAGCGTTATTTGAACGGGGCGAGGGTCGCCGACAAATCGCGTTTCCGGGCTCATTACGAAATCCTCGGTGGCCAGCGGAATACGAAGATCCTCGGCATCTTCACCCGGTTATGGAAGCGTGACGGCAAGCCGCATTATCTTCCGCTGCAGCCGCGCGTGTGGGGCTATGTCGAACGCAATCTCGCGCATCCGGCGCTGGCACCGGTGAGGGAGTGGTTCGACGAGTTCGTGCCCGAGGACAAACGTGGCGCTGCCTGGGCTCGGGACGCGGCGGCATGAGCCGGCCGAGAAGAGTGCTCGCGCTTCGTCCCGATCCGGAGTCGATCGTCCCCGAGGTCGCGATGGTGATGGCTGCTGGGCTCGGCAAGAGAATGCGGCCGCTCACCGCGACGAGGCCAAAGCCGCTCGTTCAGGTCGCGGGACGGGCGCTGATCGATCACGCGCTCGACAGACTCGCAGCGGCCGGAGTCAAGAAAGCCGTCGTCAACGTCCATTACCTCGCCGATTCGGTTGAAGCCCATCTCGCCAGCCGCGGAGGTCCGCTTGAGACAATCGTGTCGGATGAGCGCGAACAGCTGCTGGAGACAGGCGGCGGCCTGAAACGGGCTCTCCCGCTGATCGACGCCGATCCGTTTCTGGCGGTCAATTCGGATAATCTATGGATCGATGGCCCAGTCGACACCTTGCGACTTCTCGCTTCGGGCTGGGACGATAAGAAGATGGACGCTTTGCTCCTTCTCGTCCCGCTCGCCAATGCTCATTGCCACCTTGGCCGGGGTGACTTCCATATGAAGGCGGATGGCCGGCTGAGCCGCAGACGGCCCCGCGGCGTCGCACCGTTCGTCTATACCGGCATCCAGATCCTTTCGAAGCGGCTGTTCGAAACCGAGACTCCAGATGGTCCTTTCTCGACAAACCTCCTCTGGGACCGAGCGATCGAGGCCGGCCGCTGCTTCGGAGCGGTCCATCAGGGTCTGTGGTTCGACATCGGACAGCCGCAGAACATCCGAAAGTCGGAAGAATTCCTGAGCAGCGTCTGAGCGCTCGACATCAATCGCCGATGAACTAGGCTGCGGCGGTGACTCCTAAGGTTTACACGATCCCGCCGCACCGCGCCTTTGCCGACGCGCTGGCGACGGGCTTGCTTGCCCTTCACGGCAAGGAAAAAACGGGCCTGGCCCGCGGCGTGATCCTGGTCCCGAACCAGCGCGCTGCGCGAGCGATCCAGGACGCCTTCGTTCGTCGGGCAGGCGGCGGCTTGCTCATGCCCCGGCTGGTGCCGATCGGGGATCCCGATCTGGACGAGCGCCTGAACGGCGCGCTCGACCCGCTCGATACGGATTCGCCAATCCCGCCGGCCGTCGATCCGGTCCATCGGCTGATGTTGCTCGCCCACCTGGTCCAGCAGCAACGCGACGTCGACGCCCCGGAGGCGCTCCGCCTGGCGGCCGATCTGGCCAGAACCCTGGATCAATTGCTCGTCGAAGAAGTCGATCCTTCCCGGCTCTCCGGTTTCGCTGCAGACCTTCCGGATCTGTCGCTCCACTGGCAGCGGTCGCTGGATCAGCTTCGCCTCATTCTGGACCAGTGGCCGGCGATCCTTGAATCCCGGGGCGCGATCGATCTCGCCGATCGCCGTAATCGACTGCTGGGCGCCTTGTCCCGTCGATGGAAGGATCATCCGCCCGACGGGTTCGTCTGCGCGGCTGGGATCAATCTCACCGCGCCTGCCGTCGCCAAACTCCTTGGTGCCGTTTCGCGACTGATCGACGGAATGGTCGTTTTGCCGGCGCTGGACCTGCATTTGCCTGAAGCCCAGTGGCAGGCGCTTGGATCCCAGCGGGAAGACCGGGAAATCGGCCGCAGCTCGCGACCGATCGAGACCCATCCTCAATTCCATCTGAAGCTGTTGCTCGACCGGATGAATGTCGCACGTGGGGAAGTACGGCTCTGGCGATGGGGCGGAGGACGCGACTCCGCCGCCGTTCGAAGCCACGCGATCGCTCATGCGATGGCGCCCGCCCAGTTCACCGATCTTTGGCAGACTTTGCCGCCCCGTCAGCGCCGACTGTCCGGGGTCCGGGCGCTCGAGCTCGCGGATCCGGCCGAGGAGGCGCAGGCGATCGCCATCGCCCTGCGGGAGGCGCTCGAGGAGCCTGGACGAACGGCCGCATTGGTGACGCCCGACCGCAAGCTTGCCCAGCGTGTTTCAGCGCACCTGATGCGCTGGGGGATCGAAGCGGACGACAGTGCCGGCCGGCCGCTTTCGCAGACAGCGCCGGGGACGTTGATCCTCGCTCTGGCAGCCGCGGCCGCCGAGCGCTTCGCTCCAGTGCCGTTGCTGGCCCTGCTCAAGCATCCTTTGGTGATGGCAGGCGAGGAACGGCTGAAGTGGCTCGATGGCGTCCGCCTACTGGACCTGAGCCTTCGCGGCCCTCGGCCGCCGGCGGGTCTCGAGGGCATCACGCTCCATCTCGCGGATCAGAGCGGCCGCGACGCGCGGACGCGGGCTTTGGCCGCTTCATGGTGGCGAAAGGCCGCCGACCTTCTGCGGCCCATCGAGGCGGCGTTCGAAGCTGAAGCGGACCTCCAGAGCCTGTTGGCGAGCATTCGCGACGCTTGCTTCCGACTGGCCGGCCACGGGGTCTGGTCCGGGCCGGCCGGCCGAGCGGCAGGCGAGTGGTTCGAGGCTCAGGAGGAAGCGGCGGGGGAGGGGCCCCGGATGCTGAGCCAGGCCGGGCTCACCGATCTGCTCGAACAATTGATGGCAAGTCAGGCCGTTCGCCCTCCTTATGGGCAACATCCCCGGATCTTCATCTGGGGCCTGATCGAGGCCCGGCTTCAGCAAGCCGACCTGATGATCCTGGGTGGGCTGAACGAGGGGATCTGGCCCGCTTTGCCGGCGCCCGATCCATGGTTGGCGCCGCGACTTCGCTCCGAGCTGGGTTTGCCGTCGCTGGAACGGCGGATCGGCTTGTCCGCGCACGATTTCGCCTGCGCGCTCGGCGCCCGAAATGTGCTCGTGACCCGTGCCCGGCGAGATTCCCGGGCGGAGGCCATCGCCTCGCGCTTCTGGCTCAGGCTCGAGGCACTGACCGGAGGCCTCAGCCGTGCGCCACAGCTTCGCCGTTGGGCGCGGGAGATCGATCGCCCCACGGGTCCGGTGAAACCGGCCTCGCGGCCCGCGCCTGCCCCACCGGCGGCCGAACGGCCCCGCAAGATTTCGGTCACCGAAGTCGACCGCCTGAAGGCGGATCCCTTCGCATTTTACGCGCGAAAGATGCTCGGTCTTGGCGCGCTCGACCCCGTCGACGCCGATCCAAGTCCTGCCTGGCGGGGTACCGCGGTCCATACTGTGCTCGAGGCCTGGATGAAGGAGGATGATTGCGATCCTTCGAGGCTTCGGCCACGAGCGGAAGCCCTGCTCCAGACTAGTTCGGCGCATCCGCTGATGCGGGCGCTGTGGCAGCCGCGCCTTGTGGAAGCGATCGACTTCATCGCCGCCGAGGTGGAGCGCAACCGGCTCGCGGGCAGGCGCCCTCTCAAGGCGGAAGCCTGGGGTGCACTGGACGTGGCGGGCATCAGCCTCGGCGGCAAGGCCGACCGGATCGATCGCCTCGATGACGGCCGGCTGGCGATCGTCGACTACAAGACGGGAAGTCCTCCTTCCTCCAGGGCGGTGGCAGACGGATTCTCGCTACAACTTGGCCTGCTAGGCCTGATCGCCGAGCGCAACGGTTTCGAGGGGATCGAGGGGGAGGCCGCCTGTTTCGAATATTGGTCGCTGGCGCGCAAAGCGGGGAAACTCGGCTTCGTGGCGAGTCCAGTGGGCGGCCGCAACGGCTTGGATTCAGCAGATTTCACCGACCTTGCCGAACGGAATTTCACGGCCGCAGCCGAAAAGTGGCTGACGGGCGAGGAGCCTTTCACGGCGAAGCTGCATCCGGAATATGCGCCTTATGCCGAATATGACCAATTGATGCGGCTCGACGAATGGTACGGCCGCGAAGGCTGAAGAATCTTCAGTCGGCGTTTCCGAAAAGCCGCCTTAGGAAAAGGGTCTCCACTTCCCGGCGAAGATCATTGTTAGGCTTTTTCTGGAAACCATGCCCTTCATCGGCGAAGAGCACATACCAGGTCTCGATTCCATTCGATCTCAGTTCGCGTACGATCTGGTCGGATTCCGACTGAGGGACCCGCGGATCGTTGGCGCCCTGCATGACCAGCATAGGCTTGGTGATCCGTTCGACGTTGTTCAGCGGGGAGATTCTTTCGAAAACCTGCCGCATCGCCGGAACGCGCTCGTCGCCATATTCCGCCCGTCGATTGTCCCGCCGATAGGCCTCCGTATTCTCCAGGAAGCTGGCCCAGTTGCTGATCCCATAACGTTCGACGCCGCCGACCAGCCGGTCACTGAAATGGACCATCGATGCCAGCGACATGTAGCCACCATAAGACTGGCCGTAGACGGCTATTCTCGACGGATCGAGATTCGGCTGACCGGCGATCCATTCGAGGAGGGCCCCAATGTCGCGGACGCTGTCTTCGCGGCGCTCTGCATTGTCGAGATTGAGGTAGCGCGTCCCATAGCCTTCGCTGCCGCGGACGTTGGGGAGGATGACGGTCGCTCCGAGCATTTCGGCGAAATATTGGGCGCCTGGATTCCAGAGTGGCCGAGTCTGCGATTCGGGTCCCCCGTGAATGTCGATGATGACGGGCGTTCGCGCACCGGCGGCGACGGTCCTTGGGCGATAGACGAAGGCCGGGATCGACAGTCCGTCGAAGCTCTCGAAACGGATCAGTTCGGGGACCGCAAGTTGCGCCGGCTGGAGGTCGCCAAGCTCGGACATTGTCCATCGCTCGACGCCCTCATTATCGGAAAGATCGAAGGTGAAGACGTCGCCGGCATAGGTGGCGGTGGAAAGCCCGATGGCAAGCTTGTCTCCGTTCGGTGAGAATTCGAGCCCGTTGAGAACGCCGCGGTCGAGCGAGTTCGGCTGCGGCAAGGCGCGGCGGGTGACGAAATCCTGCACGAATACCCTGGAATAACCCTCTTCGTTGATCGCGAAGGCGAGCAGCCGTCCATCATCCGAAATATCGTAATCTTCCACTTCCCAGCGCGACTCGGGGCTGATCGCGTTGCTACGACCGCTTTCCAGATCGAATTCCATGAGCCGGCGGACGTCGCTCCCGGCATCGGTAATCGCGACGATCGAACGGTCGTTCCTGGCAAAGCGCGGCTCGTCGTAACGCGCCCGGACTCGTGCGGACCAGGGAAGCTCGCGCGTTTCGCCGGACTGCAGGTCCAGGATCAGCAGCCGGTTCTCGCGGTTGGACAGGTTTCGGGTCACCAGGGCTCGCCGACCGTCGGCCGAGATATCGACCGGGGCTACCGCGCCGGTCCCCTGCCAGACCAGGCGGCGGCTTGTCGGATCGGCGGGATCCGCGGCGAGAATCGCGTAATCCGGCGACCCTCTGGAGGCTTTCGACCATAAGACGAGCCGCCCATCCTTGCTGATGACGGGCGACTGATTGCGGGTCCCGGGCTCGGTCAGCTGAACGGCCTCGCCGCCGCGCAGCTGTCGGACATAAAGCTGGAACCATTCGTCACCGCCCGTGTCGCGGCTGTAGAGAAAGCGATCGCCGCCGGGGATCGCTTTGGCGGCCGCGACGGGTTCCTCGTGGAAAGTGATCTGAGTCCGGTCCCGTCCGGGCGCGGCTACGTGGTGGACCTGGGCGGTCGCCCCGAAGCGGGTCGTGATCAGCATCGTCCCGTCGGCGAGCCAATCCTGGAAGCGGGCTTCGCGATAGCTCTGGTAGCGCTGAACGGCCGCCCTGACGTCCGCCGGGATCTCGGGGACGTTTTCAAGGCGCGCCGAACCTATCTCGCGCGTCTGAACCTGGGGCGCGGTCGAAGGCTGGGCGAGAGCGGCAGCCGATACAGCAAGGACGAAGGTGGGGATAATATGTCGAAAGGGCACGGCAGCCTCATGGCAAGGGATGTTGCGCATTTCGGTCGGACGGTCTCTTGCGTCAAGTTGACGCCGTTCAGGCGAGCGCCCTCCAGATGCCGTAACCGCTCGTCACGACCAGGACCACACCTACCATGACCAGAAGCCGGTCCGCCGGAATCTTCTTGGCGACGTAGCCGCCCAATGGCGCGGCGGCGATCCCGCCAATCAACAGCCCGACGGTCGCGCGGGTAAATTCTTCGAGTCCCAAAGCGGCGATGAATGTGGCCGAGATCGTGACGGTGATGAAGAATTCGGCTGTACTGACGGTGCCGATCACCTTCCTGGGGTTGGCGCCCTGGATGAGAAGATTGCTGGTAACGATCGGACCCCAGCCGCCGCCGCCTGCGGCATCGAGGAATCCGCCGGCGAAGCCCAAGGGGGCGATCACGCGCGGGCGCTTCTCGACGTGGCGGTGAGTGAATCCTCGCCAGAGCAGGTAAAGGCCGATTCCTGCGAGGTAAGTAAGGACCAGGGGCCGAGCAATCGTTTCCTCGAGGATGCGCGCGAGGATGTAGGCGCCCAGGATGCCGCCGATGACGCCGGGGATGACAATTCGGACGAAAAGCCACCAGTCGACGTTGCGGTGCAAGGTGTGACTTATCCCCGATACGGCGGTGGTGAAGCTCTCGGCAGTATGCGTGGTAGCGGAGGCCGCGGCCGGCGGAACGCCGAGGCTCAGCAAGAGCGTCGTCGAAATCACGCCGAACGCCATCCCCAATGCGCCGTCCACCAGCTGGGCAGCGAAACCGATCAGTATGAAGGGAAGCAGTTCGACGAAGCTGAAAGCGCTGATATCGAACAAGCCCCGCTCCTCCCGCAAGCGTCCAGCCTGCATTGGTCCGTCACATAGCGGTGCGACGGGTCGGTGCAAATGGCGGACCAGCGGCTTCGAAATCCATCCGGAGACCTGCCTCGTTAGGAAAAAGTAAACTCGGGCATCGGACAATGCCGGTAGCGCCCCAATGCGCGAACCAGTTCGAGGTGTTGCGACTCGTGGAAACCGTCTTCTCGCTTTTCAATGAGGTACCCGGCAGCGACGACCCGCCGGGCCTGGCGCGCGACGCCGAATTTCTCCAGGAAGGTTCCCTGGTCCTGGGGACGGTTCGCGAGGTATGCTCGATCAGGAAGATCAGCGGCGCCGGCGCGATTCTCCATGCCGATCTCCCCGCTTCCCCAGGCGAACGAATGGAACTGGAGCTGATGAGCGGCGACCATATCGACGGGGTCGTCGAATGGAGACGTGGCTCGGATGTCGGACTGCGATTCGATAAACCGATCGACATATTTTCCCTGCTAGCACGAAATCTTGTCAGCCAGCCTGGCGAGCGCAGACGTCTGCCGCGGGTGGAGCTGCTTTGCCCGGCTTTGCTGGAGACGCCTACGCGAACCGAGCTGGTGACCACGCGGGACGTCGCCCAGGGCGGCGTCAAGGTGGACTCGGCGGTTCCGCTCCATCCGGACGAGAAAGTCATGATCACTCTCGAGGGCTTCCGGCCGCTCGAGGGTGAAGTTCGCTGGGCCGAAGGGCGCATCGCCGGAATCTCGTTCAGTCGGGAGCTTGGCTGGCAGGAAATGATGCCATGGCTGAAGGAGCGGCGGGAGGCGGCGTTGCGCCAACCCGGGCGTGGCTCCGACACAGCCTCACCCGTGTTGGATCCCCCCGCATTGACCATGCCGGCGGAATCGATCGATCCGACGATCGAGAGCGCGCCCGGGGATGTTGTGCAGCTCAACCTTGCCGCCCGTGTCCGCGAAGGGACGCGCCGCTGGAAGATCGAGGTTTCGAACATCACGACTCGAAGCGTCGAGTTCGAATCGTTCGTCCCGCTTCGTATCGGCACATCGCTCTGGATCGTCCTTCCGGGCCTTGAGGGTTGGCCGGCACGGATCGTCGATATTGACGGCTACCGCTTCATTTGCGAGTTCACCCAGCCGCTTCACCCCGCGGTGCTCGAGCGGATCCTGACCCACACTGCAGCATAAGGGCATAGAGGGCTGCGTGTAGCCGAGGGCCGGCCCACCGGACATTGGCCGGAACCAGGGATCTCGCCCCAACTCCCACTGGCTCGACTGCCGCCGGCGATGGACAAACTCTTGTCTTCGATGCAGAAACCGCGCGTATTTGCACGAACAGAGAGGCAAGGATGCTCGTCCAGGTAAACGATCCGACCCGCCCCAAAAAAGCCGAACCGGCACTCCCCACGATGGAGGATTTACCGCCCTTTCGAGCACCTCACGCCTTCGTCGACAACTTTCTTGCTGACGAGCTAGCCCAAGAGATGCGGGCGGCGATCGACCGCCATTTTGCCGAGCCCTACAAGCAGAATGCCGAGCATCAGGTCTGGAACTATTGGTACGTCCCGGAGATGTACACGTTCCTCCGGACTTCGGCCGACCGGGTCATGGGAACATCGCTCCTCCAGCGATTCCATGCCGCACTTACCGCATGGGCCTGGCAGCGGCTTGGGCTGGGCCACGTGACCTATCCCTATCTCAGCCTGTACGTTGATGGCTGCTCCCAATCGATCCACAACGACGCCACGAATGGTCGCTTCGGTTATGTCTACTCGCTGACCTGGAACGAGCGCGAAACCCGTGGCGGCGAGACGATCGTCTATCATGAGGGCGATCTCTATCGCTCCAACCTTACCCGAATGACAGGCGGGAAGGGCGGTCTCTACGAGATGATCGATTCCCGCTTCAACCGACTGGCCATTTTCGACGATCGAATGCCGCACGGTGTCAACCGGATCGAAGGATCGATGAATCCCGTTCACGGCCGGTTGGTGCTGCACGGTCATATCAGCGAATCGGCGCCGGGCGTCCGGGGCCCGCTGGAGCCGGACGTCGTCGGTCCGATCGTCGAGGAGGCGGCCAACATCGCGCTGAATCGATTTGAGATGAACTGCGATCCGCACGGTCCAGTGACACTCAGGCTGCTCATCCGGGCCGACGGCAGCGTGGAAGCCGCGCGGTTGCTGCTCGATCGTCTCGCCTTTCCGGACGGCACCAGGACCGATGGCATGGCCGACGCCGTCGTCGAGGAAGCGAAGAAGCTGCGCTTTCCGGCGGCGTCAGCACCGACCGAAGCGATCGTCCCAATCATGGTCGGCGGACCGCTGCCCTGGATGAATCGTTAGTCCTGCCTCGACGGGGAATCGGGTGCGGTCTGGGGCGGGCTGACGGACTTGCCGGTCTTGCGGGAGCGGTTGGTGTAGAGGAGGGCAGCCACCAATGCGGCCGAACCGATCCCTATTGCTGCCCCGGTCACGATTTTCCGGGTACGGGCTCCCTCCGATTTGGGTGTCGATTCGGCGACCGGAGCAGAAGGCTCCGCCTTGCCGACGGGATCACCGACGGATGCTTCCTCGGGGTAAGAAGGGGATTTGGCCATTCACTCCTCGCGGGTTGTCACCGGACCGCTCCTAGTGCCTCATGGCGCCGGGTGGAAGCGTTCAGGATTGGGCATGCGATGGTCAGGTCGTCTGCGGCGCTCCCGAAAGCGTCCGGCCTTGCCGCAACGCCCTTTCTATCGCCCTGCTGACGGACCCGGCGTCGAAAGGCTTTCTTAGGATCTCGAACTCGTCGCCGGATCCTTCGATGATTTCTTCGCTATAGCCGCTTGCCAGCACCACGGGGATCGCCGGAAAGCGCCTTCGGATCTCATGGGCAAGTTCGATGCCGCTCATCCCGGGCATGACCACATCAGTCAGCAGGAGATCGATCGGGCGGTCATCGATCAGGGCCAGAGCCTGATCGCCGGATTCGGCCGTCATGACGTCATGTTGAAGTTCGCCGAGGAGATGCTCGGCGAACGCCAGTACATGCGCATTGTCTTCGACCAGAAGGATCTTGAGGCCCGTTCGGCTGGCAGTTACGATTTCGTCTTCGGCGGTCTTCGCGAACCGCTTGGTCGATCGCGGCAGCAGGATCCTGATCGTCGTCCCCACGCCGGCGCTCGACTCGATCTCGGCGCGACCGCCGGATTGGGCGGCGAAGCCGTGAATCTGCGACAAGCCAAGGCCGGTACCCTTGCCCACCGGTTTCGTCGTGAAGAAGGGCTCGAAGGCGCGGTTAGCCACCTCCTCCGGCATGCCTTCGCCGGTATCGGTCAGGGCGATGCAGATGCAGTCCCCTTCGTCCGAAGGAACGTTACGGGTCACGAAGCTGAGGCTGCCACCTTCGGGCATGGCATCGCGCGCATTGAAGGCCGCGTTGAGAAGGGCCGTCTCGAACTGAGTAGCATCGACTTCGGTCGGCCAGAGATCGGGCGCCAGATCGAGCTTTACCGCGATCTGGCTATCGAGCGTGCGGGACAAGACCTCACCCAGTGCATCGAGCCGGACATTGACATCGATGACCTCGGGGCGAAGCGCCTGGCGTCGGCTGAAGGCCAGCAATTGGCTTGTCAGGTCGGCTGCCCGATCGGCGGTTTCGATGATCGCCTGGAGATAGCGATGGCGCTTCTCGTCGGGAAGGTTGTCGCGTCTCAAAAGATCCGCGGAGCCGCGAATCACCGTCATCAAATTGTTGAAATCATGGGCGATACCACCGGTGAGCTCGCCGAGCGCCTGAAGCTTCTGAGACTGCGCCAAAGCGGCTCTCGCTTCCTCGAGCGCAAGATTGGCCTTTCGCCTTTCGCTGATGTCGCGAGTGACCTTCGCGAAGCCGACGAGATCCCCTTTATCGTCGTGAATGGGGTCGAGGAGAACGCTGGCCCAGAACCGGGTCCCGTCCTTGCGAACGCGCCAGGCCTCTTTTTCATATTTGCCTTCGCGCACCGCAGCGTCGAGGGCGCGTTGGGGCTCGCCGCGCGCCTGATCCTCGGCCGTATAGAAGCGCGAAAAATGCGAACCGACGATCTCGCTCTCGGTATAACCCTTGATCTTGGCGGCGCCCGTGTTCCAGTTCGTCACCCGGCCTTCGGTGTCGAGCATGTAGATGGCGTAATCCTGGACACCCTGGACGAGCATCCGAAATCTTTGTTCGCTTTCGAAGAGCTGCCGTTCGGCATCCTTCTTTTGACTGATGTCGCGCGTAATCTTCGCGAAACCGAGCAGCTTGCCCTGTTCGTCGCGAATGGGATCGATCACCGCATTCGCCCAGAAGCGCTTGCCGTCCTTGCGTACTCGCCAGCCCTCGGCTTCGAACCTTCCTTCGCGTGCGGCGATTTCCAGCGCCTTCCAGGGCAGCCGGTTGGCCCGGTCCTCCTCGGTGAAGAAACGCGAATAATGCTGGCCAATGATCTCGTCGGCTTCGTAGCCCTTGTAGCGGCGCGCTCCCGGGTTCCAGGTAACGACATTACCTTCAGGGTCGAGCATGTAGATAGCGTAATCGGTAACGGCGTTGACCAGCACCTCGAATTGCCGATCACCCGGTTCATGCAGGAAGTCAGAGCCGTCCGCCATTCAGCGTTGTCACCTTATTCAGGCCTTCGTAGAGGGGCTTAGGCACGCGGCACGTGCACCGCAACCCGTTTGGCTCGATTGCGGGGCATTGGGCTGGCGCAACAAACAAGGTAAGGTGACGACGTGGAGTCCGGCTTCGCCTTGTTCGAGACCAAGATCGGCCTTTGCGGGCTCGCCTGGTCCGGCCGGAAGGTTCGCGGATTGCAGCTGCCAGAACCTTCGGAGCATCGGGCGCTCCGGGCGCTGAAGGGCCGCTTTCCCGATCTCGACGACGCCGCGCCACCATCCTGGGTCGTAGCCGTTATCGAGGCCGTGACAGCCTTTCTCGCTGGATCGACAGAGATAGACCTGAGCTGGATTCCGATCGACCTTCAGTCCGTCGGCGATTGGGAAAGGAACGTATATCAGGCAGCACTCGATATTCCCGTCGGTAGCACCATTACCTACGGGACCATGGCGGCTCGGCTCGGCGATCCCGGCAAAGCCCGGGCGGTCGGGAATGCGCTGGGACGAAATCCATGGCCGATCATCGTTCCTTGCCACCGGATCACCGCGGCGGCCGGCAGGTTGGGGGGCTTTTCGGCGCCGGGCGGAACGGCCACGAAGCTGAAGCTGCTCGAGATCGAGGGCGCTTCGGCGGTGGAAGCGCTGCCGTTGTTCGCCACCGCCGACGATTGACGCGAGGCCTGCTGGTTGATTGGCCAAAGCAAGGCGGGGATGGCGCGGCTCGTGAGGCGAGAGATGGGCATCTTGAAGTCGCGCCAGCCCGTCTTATGTAGGTACTACACTTGCGCCCAGGAGGATGAAATGGACTTCTTCAGGAACATGCAGCCACGCGATTGGATGATCGCCGCCGCCGCTTTCGTCGCCGGCGCGATCATCTTCTAGGCGATCACTGCTCCCGGACATTCAGCGATCGCGCTTGGCGACGGCGTTCGAGGCGGCCATGATAGGGCGCTGATGCCGGGGGAATCGCCGTGACCAATCGACTGAAGCCGCTGGCGCGGCTCGAGGGCGATCAGCTACGCGCCTCGTCGCCCAGTCATCACGCGGCTCTCTCCGCCTCGGCGGGCACCGGCAAGACCCATGTTCTCACCGCCCGCGTGCTTCGACTCTTGCTGGCTGGCGTCGATCCGTCTTCGATCCTTTGCCTCACCTTCACGAAAGCCGGAGCCGCCGAAATGGCTGGCCGGATTCACGCGCGATTGGCGCATTGGGTCCGGTTACGCGACAGCGATCTCGGCGCCGAGCTGGCCGCGCTCGGGGAGGACGAAGGTCCTGAGAAGCGCGAGCAGGCGCGGCAACTCTTCGCCCGGGTCCTCGATGCCACCGGCGGCGGACTGCGAATCCAGACGATCCATGCGTTCGCCCAGAGCCTGCTAGCCGCATTTCCCGCCGAGGCCGGCCTCACTCCCGGCTTTCGGCCGCTCGACGGGCGAGAGGAGAAACTGCTCGCTCGAACGACCTTGGCGGATCTGCTGGTCCGGGCCGAAAGCGAAGGCCGCGACTGGCTGATCCGCGACATCCAGGCTCTCAGTCTTCGCCTTGGCGAGGGCGGCGCCGAAAATGTCCTCCTGGCCTGTGCCCGTGCGCCCGAGGCGATGGCGGCGCTTGGTCCATCCCAGGGGATCGAAGCGCGGCTCCGACATGCCTTCGACCTTCCGCTCGGCGATGTTGACGAAGCCATCGCGAAGCAATGCTGCGACGATCTGTTCGACGTTGCGAGCCTTCGCGAAATCGGTCTTCTGAACGGCCGCTGGGGCACGAAGAGCGGCCTCGAGCGAGCCGGCATTTGCGAGCAGTGGCTGGCAGCGGCACCAGCCGAGCGCGCGGCCCTGCTCGCCCAGCTTCACTCGATCTGGTCGAAGACGGACGGCGATCCGCGCAGCTTTGGGAAGGGGCAGGCGCCGCAGGATCCCGGCTATGCTGCGCTGGCTGGGGCCGCTTTCGACTGTTGCGGACGATTATTGGCGATGCGCGCATTGGCCGATCTCGTATCAGCATTCGCGGCCGCGCTTCGCGCTGGTCAGGCCTTCGCTTTTGCCTATGGCGAAGCCAAGAAAGCCTCCGGCGCTGTCGATTTCGACGATCTGATCCGCTGGGCCGAGCGCCTTTTGCTCACTTCCGGAATGAGCGACTGGGTTCGATACAAGCTCGATCAGCGAACAGACCATATCCTCGTCGACGAGGCTCAGGACACCAATGAACGCCAATGGAATATCGTTCGCGCTTTGGCTCTTGAGTTCTTCGCTGGCGAAGGGGCGTCGGACCGCAGGCGAACGATCTTCACGGTCGGCGATTACAAGCAGGCGATCTTCGGCTTCCAAGGTACCGATCCAGCGAGCTTCGATGTCGCTCGAGCCTGGTTCGCTCGCGAGGCCGAGGGGATGGGCGAGGAATTTCTCGACCTGTCGGTCGATCGCAGCTTCCGGTCTTCGCCGCAGATTCTCGCTTTGGTCGATCGGCTGATCGAGGATCTCGGACATCGGGCTCTCGGCCTTCCCCGGCCGCCCAATCGGCATCAGAGCCATTTCGACAACCGGACCGGCTCGGTGACCTTGTGGAGACCTTATGCCGAGGGCGCCGAGGATGAGGAGAATGGCGAGGAAGGCTGGGTCGCGGAAGCCACTCGGGCCTATGCCGGCAAGCTCGCCAGGCAAATTGCCTTGTGGCTGCGCACCCCCTTCTGGCTCGAGTGCCGCAAGCGAGCGCTTCGGCCGGAAGACATACTCGTCCTTGTTCGCCGGCGCGGGGACCTGGCTTCGTTGCTCGTCGCCCGGCTCCATGCCGAAGGTGTCCCTGTGGCTGGGGTTGATCGGCTGCTTCTTTCGGCGCCGCTTGCGGTCCAGGATCTGCTTGCCGCGGCCCGGTTCGCGGTCCAGCCACTCGATGATCTCAATCTATCTGGCTTGCTCGTTTCGCCGTTGTTCGGCTGGACCCAGGAACAGTTATACGAAGCGGCCAAGGATCGGCCCGGGGCGCTCTGGCCGCAGCTTCGCCTTCGGGCCGCCGTTGACCCGGCGGCCGTCGACCAGCTCCAGGCGATTCTCAACATGGCGGATTTCGTCACACCGCACGGTTTCTTCGAAACGCTCCTTTCCGGTGAGTTTGACGGGCGCCGCAAGCTGCTTGAACGTTTGGGTTCGCAGGCGCGCGATCCGATCGAAGAATTGCTCTCGTCGGCCCTGGAGTTCGAAACGACCGGGACGACCTCGCTTCAGGCCTTTCTCGACTGGTTTGCGAGGGGCGATGTCGAGATCGTTCGGGATCCGTCGGCTCCGCTCGATGCCGTTCGGGTGATGACTGTGCACGGCTCGAAAGGGCTACAGGCGCCGGTCCTTGTCGTCGCCGACGCCTGCGCCGATCCCGACAGGCTCGGCCCCAATTCGCGAATGACCAGTCTCAAGATCGAGGGTATCGACGTCCCATTGTTCCGGCCCAAAAAGGCGGAGCTTGCAGAGCCGCTCAAATCGCGCGTGGAACATCAGGAGCAGCTCGACCGCGAAGAGCATTGGCGCCTGCTTTATGTCGCTTTGACCCGCGCCGAGGAGCGGCTTTATGTCGGCGGATCGCTCGGGCCGCGAGACCGCGGCGTGACTCCGGAAGCGAGCTGGCACCGGGCGGTGGAAGCATCGCTCCAGGCTCTGAGCGTATCCTGGTCGAAGGTGCCTTTGTGGGGCGAAGAGCTGCGGTTGGGGATGCCGGAGATCCCCGCGCAGGAATCCGCCCACGCGCCGGTTCGACCGAGCGAATTGCCGGCATGGCTTCGGCGACCGGCGCCGGCAGAAGCACGCCCTCCGCGGCCGCTGACGCCGTCGGCGATCGGCGCCGATGACGTCGCTCATCCGCCGCCGGGGCCAGATCAGCGTCATGCCGCTCTTCGCGGCAAGCTGCTCCATCACTTGTTCGAACGTCTGCCGGCGGTGGCACCCGAGCGAAGGCGCGAAAGCGCCCGATCATGGATCGATCGGTCGGCAGGGCGCGACGAAACAGAGCTTCGCGCCGCAGTCGTGCAGGACGCGTTCCGAATCATCGAAGATCCCGAATTCGCCGATTTGTTTGCTGCGGAAACATTTGCGGAGGCGCCTATTGCGGCGGTCGTAGGGGAAGGGATCGTTGTCGCTGGTACCGTCGACAGGTTGCTCGTCCGCGACGATCGGATCCTCGTCGCCGACTTCAAGACGGGCCGCAAAGTCCCGGCTTCGACGAGCGAGGTGCCGCCTGCGCATCTGCGCCAGATGGCCGCCTACCGAGCTGCGCTTCGGATCATTTTCCCGGACCGACCCGTCGAAGCCGCCTTGCTCTATACGAGCGGTCCGACCTTGCACGTCCTGCCGGGCGATCTGCTCGACGGCCATGATCCTGCCACTCCGGAGCATGCTGGATATTGAGTAGCCATCGTCCGGTCACTACATGGCAGCGAGACCTCAGGAGATTGATATGGCCACCAAGACCGTCACCGATTCCTCGTTCCAGCAGGACGTCCTCGGCGCCGACAAGCCGGTCCTCGTCGATTTCTGGGCGGAATGGTGCGGCCCGTGTCGGATGATCGCGCCGGCGCTCGAGGAGCTGAGCAGCGAGCTTGGCGATCGAGTCACCATCGCCAAGCTGAACATCGATGAGAATCCGGATGCGCCGGCGAAATATGGCGTTCGCGGGATTCCGACGATGATCCTGTTCAAGGATGGCCAACCGGCGGCGACCAAGATCGGGGCCGAGCCGAAGAGCCGGATCCAGGGATGGCTCGAGGGCGTGCTCTAGGAAACGTCTTCGCCTTCAGGCGAGTCCCTAGAGCAAGTCAGACGGGCGGCTCGGTACCTTCCAGCCCGCGCGTACCAGGCCTGAATTTTTCGTGTTTCGGCAGGCTGTCTGTGGTCTCGAACCATGCGATCCTGCTCGCATAGAATATATGGAACCCGGGAGCCACGGTCTCCGGGGCGTCGAGCGTGGTCACCGTTATGTCGATCGTTTCCGGCTGGTGGGCGACCTGCATGGCCAGCGGGGTTCCGCAAGCGGTGCAAAATTGACGCTCGCCGAAGCCTGACGAGCGGAATCGGCCGACTTTGGAAGCACCGCTGACGAACCCGAAATGCGCGACGGGAACGGTCGCGAAGACCATGGCCGGGGCGCCCGATACGCGTTGGCAGATCGTGCAGTGGCACCAGCCGCAATCTCCGGGCCGGCTGGCAAGTGCATAACGGACGGCGCCGCAGGCGCAGCCGCCTTCATATTCATCGCTCATGGCAAGCCGGCTACGCCGGAAAGGTACCGGGTTCAATCGGGACAGCGGGCGGCTGACCCATGGACGTTGAGCGATGCCGACACTATGTCGCATGTCGATGGAATGGCTGTTGATCCTGTCCGCGCTTCTGAACGCCGCCACCGGCGCGTTTACCGGCACGCGTGGACCGGAGGCGCCACGACATGAATCGGCGGTCGAAGCGATTGTCGCCGCGGAGGCGGTAGCGGCGGCGGTCGCACCGATCAGTCTCGGCGAGGTCCCGGCACCCAGCACGAACGAATCCGCCGCTGTTTTTCCCGCCATCGCGGCCGCGCCGGCGCTTACGGTCCCACTGGAAACCGAGCGCCTGATCGCATGCGACGGCGGTCCGCATCGGGCTTTGCTCACCCACCTGCTTCCGTCCCGGCCGATCGCCGGCGACCTCTCATCAAGATCGGGAACTCATCATGTTCGGCGGCTTTGCCAAATCCATTTTCGGGTCATCCAATGACCGATACGTTCGCTCCCTTCGAAAGATCGTCGACCAGGTAAACGGCCTGGAGCCGACGATCTCGGCGATGAGCGACGACGAGCTCAAGAACCAGACGGCGATATTCAGGGGCCGGCTGGAGAATGGCGCGAGCCTCGACGACCTGCTGCCGGAAGCCTTTGCGACCGTCCGCGAGGCAGCGACCCGGGTGCTGGGTCAGCGCCACTACGACGTCCAGCTGATCGGCGGTATCGTCCTCCATCGCGGCGAGATCGCCGAGATGCGGACGGGCGAAGGCAAGACCCTGGTCGCAACCCTGGCCGTCTATCTGAACGCGCTCGAGGGCAAGGGCGTCCACGTCGTCACCGTCAATGACTATCTCGCTCGCCGCGACGCCGAGTGGATGGGCCGAATCTACACCTTCCTCGGCCTGACGGTCGGTGTGATCGTCCCGAACATCCCGGATTTTCAGCGCCGGCTCGCTTACCATTCCGACATCACCTACGGCACGAACAACGAGTTCGGCTTCGACTATCTGCGCGACAACATGAAATATGAGCGGCAGCAGATGGTGCAGCGGCCGTTCAATTTCGGCATCGTCGACGAGGTGGACTCGATCCTGATCGACGAGGCCCGCACGCCGCTCATCA
>DAINCA010000006.1:29743-32086 GCA_036732645.1 Allosphingosinicella sp. | reverse complement strand
AAGATTGTTCCAAGGGGGAGACCGGCCTAGTCAGAGCGCTGGAGGCGAAAGATGCGGAGGAACATGTGGCTCGTGGCTGCCGGCCTGCTCAGCGGGAACGCGGCCCTGTTGCACCTCGTCATCATCGTCGGTGGGCCCGAATATTACCGTTTCTTCGGGGCCGGCGAGGGAATGGCCAGAGCTGCGGAAGCCGGCTCGATGCGACCCGCTCTGATCACGATCGGCATCGCCTTGGTCCTCTTCGCCTGGTCGGCTTTCGCTTTCTCCGGAGCGCGACTGATCCCGCGGCTGCCGTTGCTCAGGACCGGACTGATCGCGATCAGCTTTATCTATCTGGCACGAGGGCTGATCCTGCTCCCGATCCTGCTGCTCCGACCCTGGCTGATGAGCCCATTCGTGTTGTGGAGCTCGCTGATCGTTCTGGTCTTCGGCCTCGTCTACGCCGTCGGGACCTGGATCGCATGGCGCGAGCTGTCAGTCGCGGATTTAGCCTGAACTTATCGCGTCATCGCTCGCCGCCGAAACTGCGCCGACCCACGATGATGGCGCCGACGATGGCGGCGGCGAAGAGCATGCCCTCGAGGCCGCCGGTGACGATCTGGCTGACCGGGCCGAAGCCGCTTTCCCCGAACAGGGCGCCGATCTGATCGAGGCGAAGCTGCGAACCGGGGAAGGAGCGGGCGAGAAGATCGAGGCTCCCGCCCATCAGCCTGCCGCCCAGCAGGGGAATAATCATTCCGGCGACAGCGCCGGCGGCGCCGGCAATGATCATGCTCCGACGAAGCGGCATCGGGTCGGAGTAATGGGCGGCGATCCACGCGCCCAGGCCGACGGCGCCGCCGAGGGCCAGGCCCTCCGCGGCGCCGGTAATATCTCCAGGCGAACGGCCGAGCAGAAGGTTGAAGGCGTCGAGCCCAAGCAATTTGCCGAACGCCCCGATGACGAGGCCGCCGGCGGCGGCGCCAGCGATCGTCCACGGGTTGAAACGCGATGAGGCGAGACCGGCCGCGGCGATGCCGATCCCCACGCCCGCGGCGCCGGCGAGGGCGGCAAGGACAGTCAGGCAAACGAGGACCATAAGCACCGAAGCCGAGCCGATGCCCGGCGCCAGCGGCTGGGCGGCGCCGGCAAAACCGTAGAACAGGCCACCGATGATCCCGGCCAGACCGCCGCCGATGGTTGCTGACGCGGCGGTAAGGACGAAGCTGCGCCATCCAACCAGCGGCGAGGGTTCGGCCGATGCCGCCGCCGGAGTCGGTTGCTCCGGCGCCTCGTTGACCGGTGAGGACACCGTGACACCGACAGGGAGCACGGGCTCGACGTCGGCGATGAAGCGGTAGCCGTGCTTGGGCACCGTCTCGATGAAATGGGGCGAACTCGCTTCGTCGCCGAGCTGGCGGCGAAGCGTGCGAATGCACTGGGTGAGCGCTTCATCGGTGACCGGCACGCCGCGCCATACGTCTTCGAGGAAGCGGTCCTTGGTGACGAGCCTGCCAGCTTCGCGCACGAGGAGGGAAAGCGCGTCGAGGTAACGCGCGTTGAGCTCCACCGGAGCGCCGCCGCGGGTCAGGCGGCGGTCGCCGAGATCGAGAACATAATTTCCGAAGCGGTAACCGCCGGACCCCATATTTCAGCACAACCTCAGGACTTGCTCATGACGCTCACCCGCGAGGCGGGCGAACGGGTGGCGTTCATGCATGGAGGCAAGCCAATGGCAAATGAAGCGCAAAATGAGGAAGTGAAGCGGACGAGCCGACGATCGACAGCTCGAGCCGCCACCGATTGGACCTGTTCGGTAGTCGGGAATCGGCGTATAAGGATTGACGCCGGAAAGGCTGCCCTGGGCTCGGCCGTCCGTCCGCATCGCCTTGTTATTTCAGGAGAGGTTTCGATGCGCCTTCATTTTCGCCGCTTCACCTTGGCCGTGGCTCTCGCTTTGGCGGGGTCGGTCGCCGCAACTGCCCAGATTCCGCCCCAGGATCCGTCGGACGATTCGGAAATCGTCGTCGAAGGCGTGAGGGAAAGAGAACAGCAGATTCGGCGCTTCGTCGACGCGCTGACCGAGGCGCCGGTACGGGGACAGATCGGCCGGTTCGACTGGGCCGTCTGTCCCGCCGCGGCGGGTTTGCCCGAAGCCCAGAACCAGGAAATCGTCACCAGAATGCGCCGGGTCGCCGAGGCCGCCGGGGTGCCACTGGCGCGGGCGAACTGCCGCGCCAATGCCATCGTTATCCTCACCCCCGACAAGGCGGCGACCCTGCGCTGGCTTCGGCGCGAACATCCGGCTTATTTCCGAAACGCGCTCGGGGAGCGGATCAGGATCGCCGACGAGGACGCGCCCGC
>DAINCA010000006.1:0-29643 GCA_036732645.1 Allosphingosinicella sp. | reverse complement strand
TGTTCGCCCGAACCCAGCCTTCGCGTCTTCAGCGCTCGACGGCGCCGACGATCCTCAACATCATCGACACGCCGATGAATGCCCAGGTGCCGCTGACCCTGACCCAGTGGGACCTCGGCTTCCTACGCGCCCTCTATGGGAGCGCGGAAAATCATTATGCGACCCAGCAACGTCATGAGATTCGTCGCCTTCTCCGCAGCGACCTGGAGCGATCAAGGAATCCGGACTAGCCGCGCGCCCACTGCTGAGCTCCTATTTCTTCGCACTGCTCGCCGGCTGCCGGTGAAGATATTCGTATGGAGGCCACAGAGGCCCATCGGGCCCTCCCTGGCCTCGTCTTGGACCTTTCCTGTTCCGGAACGGAAGCCCGGAGCCGTCAGTTTGTCGGGCGAAGGAGAGGGTCATGAATGTCGGCGACGAGCATAGCGTCTCATACTGGATGGACTCGGGACCGGACATCGCCGCCCCGCGACTCGAGTCGAACCTGAGCTGCGACGTTGTCGTCATCGGCGCTGGAATCGCCGGCCTGTCGACCGCCTACGAACTCAGCGCGGCGGGCCGCTCGGTGATCGTCATCGACCGCGGACGGATCGGGCGGGGAATGACCGCGCGGACGACCGCACACCTCGCGACCGAGCTGGACGATTTCTATTCCGAGCTCATCAGGGTCCGCGGCGAAGACGAGGCCCGGCTTTATCATCAAAGCCAGATCGCGGCCGTCGACCGGATCGAGGCGATCTGCGAGGCGGAAGGAATCGATTGCGGTTTCCGGCGCCTGGACGGCTATCTCGTGCCCACGGAGGAGGGACCCATATCGGACCTCCAGGAAGAATATGAAGCATGCCGGGCGATCGGCGTGGAGGTGGAATGGGCCGACCGCGCGCCGATTCCCGGCCTCGACAGCGGCCGCTGCCTGCGTTTTCCCAACCAGGGCCGATTCCACCCGATGCATTATCTCGCCGGGCTTGCGGCGGCGATCGAAAGAAAAGGCGGGCAGCTGTTCTCGGACACCGTCTATGTCGGCGACGAAGAGAATGATCAAAGCGTCGAAATCAAGACCGAGAGTGGGTTCACGATCCGCGCCGGCGCCGCGGTTTTCGCGACCAATTCACCGGTCAACAACAAGGTCGAGATCCATCCCAAGCAGGCGCCCGACCGCACTTATGTCATTGCGGGGCGGGTAAAGAAGGGATCGGTACCGGACATCCTGCTGTGGGACACGTACGAAGCCTATCACTACGTCCGGATCGAGCCGCTCGACGACAATGAGGATCTGTTGATCGTCGGCGGCGAGGATCATCGATCGGGCGAGGCCGACGACATGGCGGAGCGTTTCGCCCGTCTCTCCGACTGGACCCGCCGCCGTTATCCTTCCTACACGCGCGCCGATTACAGCTGGTCTGGCCAGGTGATGGAGCCGATCGACTTCATGCCTTTTTCGGGGCGCAATCCGGGGAGCGAGCGTATCTACATCCATACCGGTGATTCGGGGCAGGGCATCACCAACGGCGTGGCCGGAAGTCTGGCCATCTCGTCCCTGATCCTCGGCCGCGACTGCGCCTTCGCCCCGATCTTCGACCCGGGCCGGAAATCCGCGACGTCGGGCGCTTCGGTGATGGAATTCGTTCGCGGTCAGGCCGGGGCGATCAAGAATCTGGCCGAGCATCTCGGCCCCGGCGAGATCGGTTCGGCTGACGAACTCGAGCCGGGGGATGGCGGGATCCTCCGCCGCGGCCTCCACAAGATTGCGGCTTATCGCGATCCCGACGGCGTGCTGATCGAGCGATCGGCGACCTGCACCCACATGGGATGCGTCGTTCACTGGAACGGCTTCGAGCGTTGCTGGGACTGCCCCTGTCACGGCTCCCAGTTCGCGCCCGACGGCGCCGTGCTCAACGGCCCTGCGGTTAAGCCGCTTGCAGAGGTGGAGGACCCGGCCTGAATTGCGCGGGGTTATCGGTCAGGACGCGACGGCTTCGGCCGCGGGCCGACGCTTGAGCCAGGGCTCGCTGGTTCGCTCGATCGCGATCCGGTCATCAGGGTAGCAGCGGCTCTGGAAGGCGACCACGTCATCGAGCGAGCCGTGTAGCCAGAGGTCGTAATCCTCCTCGTGAAGAAGGACCGGCATTCGGTCATGAACGGGTCGGATCGCCTCGTTGCAGTCCGTCATCAGGCCGGAATAGACCGGGCCCCATTCGTGGCTGTCCTTCCACATTCCGGCCCATGCGAAGATCGGCTGGTCGGTCACGGCGATCCAGGTCCTCGTCTTGGCGCCCTTTTCGCCTTCCGCCTCGCAAAAGCCGGTCAAGGGGATCAGGCAGCGATGCTCCGGCCGGGGGGCGACGAAGCGCCACATGAAGCTGGACAGATCGGCGATATTGTTGACCGGCTTGGGCTTGATCGGGAGGCCCGTCTTCTTGCTCTTCATGGCCAGCGGAAAGCCCCAGGTCATCGCCTGGAGAATTCTCTGCCCTTCCTGCTCGCGAACCACCATTCCGGGGCCGCCCGGATAGACCTCGCCTTCGCCGGCGTTGAACGCGATCGGGATCTGGGCGCGGAAATGGGCGGCGATCTCGGCCGCGCTTTTTTTCGACGTGTAGAGATTGCACATGAACCGAAGATAGCAGGTTCGATCGGTCGTCCAAGGGCGGCGCTCGCCGGGCCTTCCGGTTGGCGCCTTGATGGCTGATCCTAGCGCCGCCGGCTCAGCTCGCGTTTCCAGCGATAGCGGTCGGGGAGCGGCAATTTGTCGTCGGTCGGCGCGTCGTGGCAAAGCTGGAGGCTGGGCCTCCGCCGGTCGCAGACCCGGCATCGGAACCTGGCCGGTACGTCGCGAAGCCATGGCGACCAGTCCTTGCGGTCGAAATGATGCCAGACGGCGGCGGCGTGGAACACGCGCGACCGGCCGCAGCCGCGGCAGCTCAACCTGAGGGAGTAACCCTGCGCCGCCGCGTCGAACAGCTCGCGCAGCGGGTTGGCGGAATCGCGCACCGACCGCCCTGCCTTTGTCCCTCGCGAGGCAGTGCTGCTGGGCGTCGGAGGCCGCCTTGTTTCCCGTTCTGCCATCGAATCGCTTGCTGATGTTCACTTAATGTTCCAATCGACGGGCGATGTCGATGTTCCGCGAACAACTGGTCCTGAGGGCGCTTTGCGCCTTGTGCGAGATTGCCGACGAATGCGGGACGAACCCCGCGCCCAGGAGCCTGAGCTTGCGGTTCATCCTCGCTTACACGTTCGTCGCCGCCGGTGCCGAGCCGAAGTCGAAATGGATCTGGGATTCGTTCTGGGCGCATGCCACGGCGGCCGCAGATTCGAAGCGTCCACTCGATGCTTATATTCGCGGCACCGGCGCCCGCGGCGCTTTCGTCGGCATCTGCCGCGAGATCGGCTTTCCGGCCGATCACGAATTCCTTCAGGCGCTGCGCGCCCAGGCCAGGCGCCGTGCGCCCGCCGGAGTCGAGCGCAAGGCGTTGTCCAGAGCCGCCAACGACGAGGCGCGCGACGACGATTCCGCCTGAAGTGGCGCGTCCGGATTCGCCGCGACGATCACGTCGTTCGAAATCTCGAACCGCGGACTTGTGGAGCCTGGAGGATCAAGGCAGGTTGCGCCGCTAACGAGAAGGAGCCTGACATGCGCGTGATCCTGGTGCTTCCCTTATTGCTTGCTGCCGCCTGCAACGTCGACAATGACCAGGCCAACGACCAGATGACCTTGGAATATAATCAGGAAGCCCTGGAAGACGCCGCTTCATCGGCCGCCAATACGGCGGAGGAAATCGGCACGAGCCTCGGCAACGTCGCTGAATCGACGGGACAGGCGATCAGCAACGAAGTCGGCGACATCGATGTCGACGTGAACGTCAATCGGACGGTCGACGGAGACGGCAACAGCCAGTAGCCGGCGCCGCCTGAAAAGTGGCGGCAAATGAATGCGACGGGCCGGGCGGAAGGGGAACCCTACGCCCGGCCCTGACCGCCACAGCTCAAGGCGGCTGAGTCGCTCTACCATATCTGTGCGGCGGAGTCCGGTAGGCCGGGCCTCTTTCGTGTTACCTGCTACCCGGCTCCGGCCAGACCTGAGAAGGTCAACAAGAAAGAAACGCGCCGGATCCCCGCCCAAGCGCGAGAGAAAGGCGAAAGCCTGGCGCGTCACCCTTCAACGTCATCATCGGCGCCACCCTTCGTCGTCATCCCGGCGAAAGCCGGGATCCATGAACTCGGAGTCGCACGGCAATTTACCGCTAAACGCGACAATTACTGAGTTCATGGGCCCCGGCTTTCGCCGGGTGACTCGCGGCGCTCGGCTGGCCGTCGCTGAACCCTACCCGGTCAATGTCGAAAGCCACGACCAATCCCGGGAACAGGTGTGAAGCGGAATGCTGACCGCATAGCCCAACTTCGGCAATGATTTCAGGTATCCTGAAAGCCCTTCCTCCCAGGGATGCGCTGCACGTTCTTTTCCATGGCCATTCCACCGCCAACCGGGCAGAAGCCGTGTTTGGGGGATCACATATGGCAAAGCCAGACGATCGGCAGATGGGTCTGTGGATGACCAGCGCCCTGGTCGTCGGGACGATGATCGGCGCCGGGATCTTCATGCTGCCGATGTCGCTTGCGCCGCTCGGGGCCAACGCCATCATCGGCTGGATCGTCAGCAGCGTCGGCGCGCTCTGCATCGCCTTTGCTTTGGCCCGTCTGTCGACCCTCGGCGGCGAGGGCATCCAGGCGAACGTGGAACGTGAGCTCGGGTCGACGACCGGCTTCCTCGTTGCGTGGGCCTTCTGGGTTTCCAACTGGGTCGGCCTCGCCGCCTTGGCGATCGCCGGCGCTTCGGCATTGTCCTGGGTGAACCCGGAATTCACTGGTCCCGGATTCGTCATTCCGGCCGCGATCGCGAGTGTCGTCCTGCTGGCCGGAGTGAATATGCTCGGCGTGCGATCCGCGGGACGGATGCAGATCGCCACGGTCATGATCAAGCTCCTGCCGCTGGCGGCCGTAATCCTGCTGCTGGCGCTGCGCAGTGCGAGTCCGGAACCCTTCGAGCCGCTGGCGGCCGTGCCGGTTACGCTTTCGACGATCGCGACGGCGGTAGCGCTGACCTTCTTCGCCTTGCTGGGCTTCGAGAATGCGACGGCGCCCGTCGGCAAGGTGCGGAATCCTTCGCGAAATATTCCGCGGGCGATCCTGGGCGGCACCTTGTTCGTCGCCTTCGTCTATTTGCTGGCGAGCACGAGCGTCCAGTTATTGCTGCCGGCCGAAATGGCCGCGGCCTCGCCAGCGCCGATCGCCGATGTGATTGCGGCCGCCTGGGGCGGTCCGATTGCGTCGTTCGCGGCGGTGGGTATCGCCGTCGCCGCGTTCGGCGCCTTGAACGGCGGGATCCTCAGCACCGGCGAGCTTGGCTATTCGATGGCCCTTCGCGGCGACCTGCCACGATTTCTCGCTCGAACCTGGCGCGGCAATACGCCGGTGGCCGCCCAATTGGCGGGTTGCGGCCTGAGCATCGTCCTCATCCTTGCCAATGGCAGTCGCGCCAGTGCCAGCCTGTTCACTTTCCTGATCCTGCTGACCACTGCGGCAATTCTCGTCGTCTATCTCGCCGGAACGATCGCCGCGTGGCGGCTCAGTCCCTCGCTTGCGGCCAGATTCCTGCTCGTCTGCGCGTTCCTGTTCATCCTCTTCGCCGGTTTCGGGTCGGGCATGGAAGCCCTTCTGTGGTGCCTGATGTTGCTTGCCGTGGGCCTGGTCGTTCGCGGTCTCGCGCGCGGCCTCGAGGCGCGACATGCTGCGGCAAGGCCTGCGCGCCAGGCCGCCTGACCCGGCTTCCTTCCATCGGCACTGGCCGCCACCAACAATTTACCGCGGCCGACGCAACCGAACCGGTGGCGAAACGCTAACCCATGCTAATGAGCAAAGAGATCGACAATTCGTCCCTCTGGACGATGCGGCACGGCGCCGGTCCGGTGGTGGCGACCGCCATCCATGACGGCCACGAGCTCCGCCCAGAGATCGCGGCGGCCATGAAGCTGAAAGATTCCGACCGGCTGCGGGAGGAAGATCCGTACACAGGGGAGACGATCCGCGACGTTTCGACCCATATCATCGCCCATCGCTCGCGCTTCGAATTCGACCTCAACCGGGGCGCGGATCTCGCTTTCTACCGGACGCCCGAGCAAAGCTGGGGACTCGAGGTCTGGAACGAGGGAACGCCGACGGACGACCTCATGGCTGGCTCGCTCCGCCTGCATGGCGAATATTATCGGTTGCTTCGTGCCTTGCTCGACGGTGTGGCCGAACGCCACCGGCGCTTCGTCCTGCTGGATGTCCACAGCTACAATCACCGGCGCGACGGACCGGATGGCCCGCCGACGCCGCAGGTCGACGCGCCCGACGTCAATATCGGCACCTTCTCGATGCCTCGCGAAGAATGGGCTTTCCTGCTCGATCCGCTGATGGAGCGGATGCGCGCCTTCGACTTCAATGGTCGGCGGCTCGACGTGCGCGAGAATGTCGCATTCCAGGGAAAGGGCGAGCAGACCCGCTTCGTCCATGAACATTATCCCGGGCAGGGCTGCGCGATCGCCATCGAATTCAAGAAGTTCTTCATGGACGAGTGGACGGGAGCTCCGGACATGAACGAGCTCGCGGCGATGCGGCGATTCATGGCCGAGATGGCGCTGGCCGCCGCGGCGATGACCGAGCGATGAAATCGGTGGCGAAGCCGGTCGCGGAGCCGTTCGAACCGGAATTTGGCCAGGAAGGCGCGCTTCGCCAGTCGTTCGGCGAGAAGGGGCGCGTTCATCTCGACCGCTGGCTGCCTTTTCTCCTGCTCAATCGCGCCGAGGAGCCGGCGGCCAGCATTGCCCGCCGGGTCGCGGTCAATTCACCCGCTTATCTGGTCTGGACGCCGGCCGACGAAGATGCTGCGGTGCGCACGTTCGAAGCGATGGTCGCCGCGCTTGGCCTGCGGTTCCGATCGATCCTCGCGATCGAAGTGGAAGAAGGTCCCTGGGAGCCGATCGAAACGGATTCGCAGAGCCTGCCGCCTTTCCTTTTCCGGATTGCGAGCTCGGACAGCGAAGCGAGCCGAGTGGCCGGCGAGGCGCTCGTCGCGGCTTTGGCCGACGTCGAGATCGACTTGCGGCGACCCGAGGTCGAATATTCGAAAGTGCCGCTTTCGAACGGAGAGTCCGATCGGCTCAGGATCGTCGTCCCGCCGATCCATCGCGCCGGCCCGAAGCGTTTCTATCCGCAGGTCACCCATGAACTTGCCGCCGCCTGTGGCGACGCCTTGCTCAAGGCCGCCTGCGCCTACATGGCGGCGATCGACGCCGCCCCGCCGGAACATTACCGGGCGCTTGGGCGAAGCGCGTTCCTGGCTGCCGCCCTCGACGCCGATCGCAAGCTGGACCGGGTCGCCCGGAGCTTCGATTTCCTTCTCTCCATCTCCCCGATCAACAGCGCCGAGGCGATGCAGACCTTCTTCGCGACAGGTGAGAAGAAGGCTCCCGAGCTCCGCTATCGGCCGCTGACGGTGGATCCCGACGCGGCCAAACGGGATCTCTATGCCGTGGACCTGACGGTGCTCGAAGATCCTCTTCTCGAACGGCTGCTGGCCGAAAAGCGGCAGGAGATCGACCACCAGCTGACGATGCTCGCGACCCGGAACACGACCGCGTTCAAGGCCGCGTCTTTGCTTCATTACGGCCCGGTGGCGACGTCTTTGCTTGCCGATGCCCGGAATATCCTTGCCGCTCCGTCTCGCAAGCCGCCGGCGGCAGCGCGGCTGGGCGCCGCCGAAGTGGCCGAAGCGGCCCGGCAACTGGTCGATCATTATCAGGCGATCGATCCCAGCTTCGATCCCGAGATCCAGGTCCGCGACGATGTCGGGGGGCTGATGGTATCGGGCGGCCGCCTGATGATCGCGGCCAACGCCTCGGTCAGCAAGCGGCGGATCGACGCTCTGCTGGCGCACGAGGTCAGCATCCATCTGCTCACGCATTATAATGGTGCCGCCCAGGGCCTGAGCGTCTTTCGGACCGGACTTGCTTATTATGAAGGTGTGCAGGAGGGCCTCGGCGTGTTCGCCGAATGGGCGGTGGGCGGTCTCACCGCGACCCGCCTGCGGCTTCTCGCCGGGCGAGTGGTCGCCGTCGCGGCGATGCTCGACGGCGCCGACTTCCTCCAGGTCTATCGATTATTGGTCGACGATTGCGGACTGGCGAAGCGGCCCGCTTTCGAAGTGTCGTTGCGCGTCTTTCGCTCCGGCGGCTTTGCCAAAGACTTCATCTACCTTCAGGGTTTCCGGACGATCATCGAACGGATCGCGGCCGGACATTCGCTGGTCCCGTTCTGGATCGGCAAGATCGCCCCGGCCCATGCCGGCGCGATCGAGGAGCTGCTTCAACGCCGGCTCGTCCATCCGCCGCTCTTTACGCCCGAATTCATGGAGCGCGAGGGCGCGCAACAGCGGCTTGCGCGCATCCGCGAAGGCGTCCCCTTCGAATCCCTTTTCAGTCTGGAGTGAACAACGATGCTGATCGGTTTCTTCGTCAACGACATCGAACGCGAATATACGAATTACACGACGACGGTCCTTGCCCACCGCGCTGCGGAGCGCGGCCATAGGGTCTGCTACATCACGCCGACCGATTTCGTTCTCAATCCCGACGACAGTCTCAGCGTCCATGCTCGGATGCTGCCGAAGCGCAAATATGAGGATCGCGCCGATTTCTTCGCGACCCTGAGCGACAACAAGGCGCTGAAGATCGAGGCGGTGGACGTCACCGAGCTGGACGTGCTGATGCTTCGAAACGATCCCTCGATCGATGCCCAGCACGCCCCCTGGGCGATGGAGACCGGAATCCTGTTCGGCCGCGAGGCGGCGAGGCGCGGCGTGATCGTGCTCAATGATCCGGACAGCCTCGGCCGTGCGACCAACAAGCTCTATTTCCAGGGTTTCCCGGCCGAGGCCCGGGCCGAGACCCTGATCACCCGGCACGCGTCGGACATCAAGGCCTTCGCCAAGGCGCATGGCGGCAACATCATCCTGAAACCGCTCCAGGGCTCAGGCGGGTCGGGAGTCTTCAAGGTCGACTCCAAGACTCAGGGCAATCTCAATCAGATGATCGAGGCGATCAGCCGCGACGGCTACATCATCGCCCAGGCCTATGTGGCGGCGGCGAAGAAAGGCGACATCCGATTCTTCCTGATGAACGGCCGGCCGCTCGAGGTCGACGGCAAGTTCGCCGCCCTTCGCCGCGTCGCCGCCGCCGACGACATCCGCTCCAACATCCATGCCGGCGGCAAGGCGGAGAAAGTGGATATCGGCGACACGGAGCTGGCGGTTGCCGAGCTGATACGGCCCAAGCTCATGGCCGACGGCATGTTCCTGGTCGGAGTCGATATCGTCGGCGACAAGATCCTCGAGGTGAACGTCTTCTCGCCGGGCAATCTCGACAGCTGCTCCAAGCTGGCCGGCGTCGACTTCTCGGTCACGGTCCTCGAAGCGATCGAACGCAAGGTGAAGATCGCCGCCGATTATGACGGCGCCTTCGACAACCGCCACATGGCGATCCTGTAGGAAACAGGCCGTCGCCCGGGATCGGGTTCGGTCCCGGGCCGCCATGACGTCAGCCGTAACGGGGTTCGACCGCCTCCTGCGGCGCCATGTGCCTGATGATGTGCCAGAAGGCGTCGCACCAGGCAGAGGCTGTCTTAGGTGGCAGCTTCAACCCGAAGACATCGCGAAGCACCGGTGCGAGCACCAGCCCGAAACGCGAGTAATGGCGGCCGTCAATGTCCAGGCGCCGATGCTGGCGGGCTACGTGGTCAAGGTTGCGAACGCCGCCGAAGGCCGCAATGTCGCTGGCGCAGTCGACGAGCAGCTCGACGAGCAGCATCGCGGTGACCTCCGCCTGGCCAAAATCTTCGTCGGGCGTTTCGAGCTCCTGCAGTCGTTCCTGCATCTTGCGAGCAATGACGCCGCGGCGAGGGTCGACCTCGGGCATCGATTGAGCCAGTCGCAGCCGGATGTCCTCGGCGATGGCAGTTTGAAGCATGGGTGTATTTCCTCACCTCCCGCGAACGGGAGTCTGTCTGGGTCTTTCATGGCGAATGCGCGGGATCAAACCGCGCGCTGGACTTCCCGGCGTCGAAGCGGCGACGGAAGTCAGCCTAATGGATATTTGCCCCCCGGAAGCGGCGCGCTGCGCGCGCTATATCTCCCGAGGGCCGCGCTCGAACCAGGACGCGGCTTCATGGAGCCACATCCGCTTGAAAGTGGGGAATCGCTGCACCCGGAGAGCCTAACCGTGCACCTGGCTGTTCGCAAGTTCCGGGCAGTGCCGGGCTCCATGCAGCGACTCAGGATATTAGATTGCGGTGAGTGAGCGCCTCCCGGAGCAAAAGGATCTCCCGCTTCAGCGAAGCGATCTCGGCGCCGCCCGCAATCTCGCCTGAAGCGGAGCGTGCGTCATTGCCGATGAAGAAACTGGCGAAAGTCGCGGCAACATAGCCGAAGACGGCGAGGCCGTAGAGGGCCAGCAACGATGACAGGATTCGCCCTTCGACCGTGATCGGCCAGAAGTCGGTGCCGATGCTGGCGACGAGCATCGCTGTCCACCACAAGGCATGGCCGTAGCCGGTGAAGCCGCCGTCGACCTCGGCTGCAGGCTCGAAGCTCAACATGCCGGCGGCACCGAGGGCGATGACGAGCAGCGTGAGCCCTGCGACGTAGCCAAAACCGCGCCTGCGCAATGTCGACTTGAGGGCGTTCATGGAGCGGTTGGCCGTGCCTATGATCCGGACCAGCCGAAGTCCCCTGAGGCCCCGAGCCGCCCGGAGGATGGCGAGCGAACGGAACAGCCGGAATGCCGGCACCGCAAGCGCCAGAATTGTGAGCCAGTTCCGCCGAAGGAACACGATCTTCGTCGGCGCGAGTGCGAGCCTTACGAGGAATTCGACGATGAAGATGACCCAGATGACCGTCCCGAAGACAGCGAGCAGGTGATGACCGGCCCCCATCAATTCCGCGAGGACGATCATCAGCCACAACAAGCTCAGAATGAGCATCGGCACCTGAAGCCAGTCGTCCAACTGCTCGAGCAGCCGCCAGCGTCTCGTCTTCGTCGGCATCGGATCCATCCCTCACTTAATCCGTGGAACTCGACCTTAAAGCCCGATCGTCTTCAAAGCGGCATCGCCGAGGCCGACCAGGCCGCGTCCCCAGAGGCTGCCGCGCTGCCCGGACCGCGGCATTTCCTCGTAGACGAGGAAGCCCGGAGCGCCGGAGAAGCTGTGATTGAGCAGATCCTGGCGCCCCATGAGATAGGGGGCGAACGCCTCCGAGCGGCGAACGGAAAAGTCCAGCCCGGCGCTGAAGGCGATCGTCGCCGCGCGATTGATTCCCCGGCCACCGCCGGCGCGTTCGAGCCTGACGCCGCGCGAGCCCTGGACGATCAAAGTGCAGGGGCCGTGGAAGACCAGGTAGCGAAGTTGCAGACCCAGCCATGCCGAGAGGCCGAGCCGCCAGTGGCGCCGGATTGCGACTGGCCGGCCGACGGGGTGAACCACTCCGCGAAGCGCACGCGGCCTGACCACCATCGCGGAGCCTGCAGGCAAGGTGACGAGGCCGATCTCGGCCAGCGGATCGCCGGTTGCCGTCACCTGCACCGAGCCCTCGGCGCCGCGGAAACGCACCAAGGCGACCAGGCCGGAGGCCAGGCTACTGAACGGGATATCGGCATTGAGAAGCCACTTCGTCGACTTGGAGCCGGCGTGCGGGCTGCTCTGAATGGCTTCGGGAACGAGCAGCAGCTCTTCGTCCTGACGGAGCGCGATCCGCTGGGAGACCGCGGACGCAAAAGCCGCTTCGTCGACCGTCCCCTGATCGCCCGGCAACAATCGGACGGGCTTCCGGCGCGCCGCCGCCGGCGCCACGACGAAATAGAGGAAGGCCTTGACCAAAGCGGGTCCGAAGATGGCGATCGCCAGGATCAGGAGCGCGGTCGGCAACATCTCCTGGATCGGACGGCGGATCCAGGCCAGCCAGTTGGCCCCGGCCGACTGTTCGAGGCGCTGAAGCTCCTGCTCGAGCGCTCCAACCTGATCGGAAACGAGCGACGCCGCGTCGGCGGTGACCTCCCTTGTCTCCGTCTCGATATGTCGCAAACGGTCGATATTACGGACCGTTCGAAGCGCGGACCGATTCTCGGCCCAGGCGGAATCGCGCGCCTGCCGAGCGGCGATCAGCGCACGGTAATTGTCGCAGCCGACCGCGGGCCGAACTGTCCGGCACAGCACGTTCCTCGCCTCTGCCAGCGGACGCCTCTCGAGCGCCTGAACCTGCGCCTGCGCCGCTTGCCAGCGCTGCCGCGAAGCGTTGAACCGGGCGACCGCCTGCCGCCGGCTGTCGTCCAAGGCGATACGGCGGCCCTGACCCGCGCGGACCTCCAACAGCGCCTCGATCATCTCGCGCTCGCGGGTCAGCAAGGCGATTTCGGCGGACGCCTTGTAATGGCCGAAGATGCGGTCGGATCGGCCGGAAATTCCGGCCAGCGCCAGAGCCGGACCCGACAACAAAGCCTTTTCATGCGCCGCCTGCTCGGTGGGAATCTCGCTTAGTCTCTGCCGAAGGCGTTCGGACGCTGTGGCGGGCAGGGCGGCGAAGGCCGCGTCGGCCCGTTCTCGACGTTGGCGCGCATAAGCCTGAAGCCGAGCGGAGGCTTCGGCCGTCGCCTGCTGCCGAGCGTCGATCTCGCGCGCCTCGCGGATCTCCGCTTTGGCCCAGTTCCAGCCGGGAACGATCAGATAGCGGCCGGCAATGAGCACGAAAAGGATCAGGACGAGGGCAAAAAGGTGCCTGGCGATCCAGAACAAGACGAGTCGGCCGAGGTGCACTTTCTGTTTCTACTCCTCGAGCGAGCCTATCGCGCCTTCGATCGAAGGACGCCTTCGGCCGGAGAGAGTTCCGAAGGCGGTCGGATCAGGCCGGCAACTCTTCCCGCGGCTCTCCCGGAGGGCGGTAGACGATCAGCCGGTCACCTTCGTTTATGGCCGGCAGCTGCCCCGATTCGAGCGCGACGAGTCGATCGTCGGTACGAAGAACGGCGACGAATATCGTCCCTTTCGGCAATCGCTCGCGAAGCTCGGTGAGCTCCCGCCGATCGCCCAGCAGCAAGATGTCGAAATGCCAGCCGACCTCGTCGCGGGCGACCAGGGCGTCGATCGATCCGTCATCGCCAAACAGCACGCGGCCGCGATTATTGAGCGGCGGGCGGTCGCGATCGACGCCGACCTGGGCCACCGACTGGAAGCCTATTTCCGGCCCGAGATCGGTGCAGATCAGGGCATTGTAAGCGGGGTTGTCGGTGGCGGCGATGAGCTGCTGATAATCGGCGAGGTCCAGCTCGTCCTCGGTCACCTCGTCGAGAATGTCCCCATGCCAGGTTTCCAGATCGAGCGCGGAGGCGGGGCGAAGCGCGCCGCGGCTTTCGTCGGCAATGGTCACTCCGAGCCCAAGATTGCGGAGGCAGTCGGCGAAGGCGATGGTCCAGCGATTGGCGCCTACCAGGAGAACTTTTCGTCCCGGCCCCTTGTCCAGTCCCAGTCGGCGGGCCGCCCATGGCGCCGAAAACCCATGGGCGACGATGGTTGCGACGACGACTCCGAACGACAACGGAATCAAGGCAATGGCATCCGGCGAGCCATATTTTTCCAGCCGGAGCGCGAACAGGCCGGTGATCGCCACGGCGACGACGCCGCGCGGAGCGATCCAGGCGATGAAGATGCGTTCGCGCCAGGGCAGGCGGGAGAATAAGAGGCTGGTGAACACGGTCAGAGGCCGAACGACGAACAGCAACAGCAGCAGGAAAACCAGGAAGCGTGCCTCGAACGCGCGCATCACGTCCCAGTCCAGGGTCGCCGGAAGCAGGATGAAGATACCGGAGACGAGGATAACGCCGAGATCCTCCTTGAACCGGCGAAGCGAGGCGAACGCCACGATCGGGCGATTGGCGATGACGATCCCCATCACCGTCACCGTGACCAGACCGGTTTCGTGATAAATGACGTCGGCGAGGACGAAGCCGCCGATGACCAGGACGAGGAGCACCGGCGCCTTAAGATATTCCGGGACATGGCCTCGCGAGAACAATGACACGACGAGCAACGCGAGGGCGATTCCGATCACGGCGGCAATGGCGGTGGCGATGGCGATTTCCGCCGCGATCGCACTGAGGCTGAGCTGGGCCCCTTCGTAAGTGATCCACGCGAAGATGAAGACGGCAAGCAAAGCCCCGATCGGATCGTTGACGATCGCTTCCCATCTCAGGATCTGCGCCGGGCGGCGGCCGATGTTGAGATTGCGGAGCAAAGGCCCGACCACCGTCGGGCCGGTCACGACCATGATCCCGCCGAACAAGGCGGCGATCCGAATCGGCAGGCCCGCACCATAATAAGCGGCGGCCGTGCCCAGCGCCCAGCCGACCGGGACCCCGATCAGCACCAGCGCCAGGATCGGGCCGCCATGATGCTTGATCTCGCGAAAGCGAAGGCTGAGGCCGCCGTCGAACAGGATGACCGCCACCGCAAGCTTGACGATCGGCTCGAGCAGGGCACCGAAATCGCGCTCGGGGACGATCATCCCGGTTAGCGGTCCGGCGATCAGGCCGGCGAGCAGCATCAGGGCGATGGCGGGTTTGCCTGTCCGCCACGCAATCCATTGGGCGCCGATGCCGAGCAGGCCGATCAGCGCGATCTTCACCATCAGGGAGTCGATGAAGTCCACGGTGCCGCGCTAGCCGTGGCCTCTGTGCTTTTCCAGCCCGTCCTTCTATCCGCGCGTCGACAACACTAGCTCGCCTTCGAGGAATCATCATGCTTCTCGTCCGCCTCGCGCCGAACCTCGTCACCAGCGGCCAGATCCGCCCGGCGGATATTCCCGGCGTCGCCGCCGCCCGCTTCGGCCTTTTGATCAACTGCCGGCCCGACGATGAGGAGCCCGGCCAGCCTTGCTCTTCCGAACTCGAGAAAGCGGCGAAGCAGGCGAAGCTGGATTATCGCCACATCCCGGTCGCCCGCGGACAAGTCAGTGAAGCGGCGACGCGGGCCTTCGCGGACGCGATGGCCGGTGCCACCGGCGAGGTGCTGGCCTTCTGCAGCAACGGCAATCGGCCGACGGCCTTGTGGAAGGCGGCCTCGCTCCTGAAATGATCGGCCGCAAAAGGCCCCGGCCCCGATTTCAGCAAAACCTCAGTCTTTGCTCATGACCCTGCGCAGCCGCCGGTCCAGATGATGCCCATCTGAACTTGACGGAGCATGGATATGAACGGCGAAATCACAAATGGCGACCTGAGACCGAAACGGCGCGGAATCCCGTGGCGGCCCATATTGTGGAGCATCCCCGTCATGCTGCTGTTGCTGCCGGCGGTGGCGATGCAGTTCACCAGCGAAGTGAACTGGGACGTGTTCGATTTCATCTTCGCAACCATCATGTTCGGAAGCGTCGGTCTCGTGATCGAGTTGACTGTGCGGTCGTCAGATATTGTCGCGTTCCGTGCGGCCGTCGGAATTGCGATCGCCGCCGCCTTCCTGATCATCTGGATCAACGGCGCCGTCGGGATCATCGGCGACGAGGATAATCCGGCCAACCTCATGTTCGGAGCGGTGCTTGCCGTCGCTCTGTTGGGCTCGACCGCGGCCTTGTTCCGGGCGCCGGGCATGGCGATCGCGATGTTCGCGGCGGCGATCGTCCAGCTGGCGGTGGGGGTGATCGCGGTGGCTGGCGACATGGCCAGTGGACCGGTCGCGCCTTACGACGTGATCGGATCGACCGGCTTCCTGGCCGGAATGTGGCTGGTGTCGGGTGTCCTGTTCCGCAAGGCCGCGCGCGAGAAAGCGAGCCGATTGCCTCGCTGATCCCGCTAATTATTCCTCGACATGAAATTGCTCTTGGCGGCGGGCGGCCGATTGCGGCAGGGCTGCCCCCGCCCGACCACGGGCTCGTAATTTCCTGGGATAAAGTGCGGTGAACTCCATCAAGGCGGCCAAGGCGCTGCTTCTATTACTTTCGCTGGGTGCCTGTGCGTCCCTCGATACTTCGCCCGAAACGGGGGCCGCTGACCGTGCCGGGCGCTGGGTCGCGTTGGTCCAGGCCTTGTCGAGCGACGAGATGGAAGGCAGGGGCGCCGGCACGGCCGGCCACCAGCGCGCGGTCGACTTCGTCGTTGCCGAGCTCCGGCGGATCGGCCTCGAACCCGCCGGAACGGAAGGCTTTCTCCAGCCGGTCGCTTTGGTCGAGCAGAAAGTCGATTATTCCGCCTCGAGCGCCCGCCTGATCGCCGGCGGCGTCGTGACCGACGTCGAGATGCCCGCGAGCGCGATAGTCGCGGCCGGACGCCCCCTTCCCGAAAGCGTCGATGCGCCCCTGGTCTTCGTCGGCTACGGCCTCCACATCCCACAGCGCGGTCATGACGATTTCGCCGGAGTCGACCTTCGCGGCAAGATCGCGGTGTTCGTCGCCGGCGGTCCCGAGGGAATCGAGGGCTCGGCCAAGGCTCATGCCCGGGCACAGCGGACGCGCCTCCTTGCCGAGCGCGGCGCAGTCGGATCGATCGACCTCTCCACGCCGTCGCAACTGGAATCGCCCTGGGCTTCCTCGGTTCGTTCCGCCGATCGGCCGGCCATGTTCCTGGCCGATCCCGCCCTTCGAAGCGAGCCCGGACCCTTTTTGAGCCTGCGCTGGAACCCCGCTGAAGGCGATCGTCTCTTCGCCGGATCGGGACACGCTTTCGCCGATGTCGCGCGCGCCGCTGATGCCTCGGAGCCTTTGCCGGGCTTCGCTCTGAACAAGCGCCTGAATGTCCGTCTCGCCACTTCTCGCCTCGATTCTAGGTCGCCGAACGTCGTTGGCCGATTGCCTGGGCGAAGCGCGGCGAAGGCCGGAGAGCATGTCGTCCTGACCGCGCATCTCGACGGTGTCGGCACCATTGCGGAGTCGTCCGGCGATACGGTCAATAATGGCGCTCTGGACAATGCGGCCGGAGTGGCTGCCCTGATCGACATTGCCGAGCGGCTTTCGCGGCGCCGACCTCAACGGTCTATCCTGTTCGTCTTCGTCACCGCCGAGGAGCGCGGCCTATTGGGCTCGCGTTATTTCGCCCGTCGCCCGAGCGTTTCGGCCGCTAGCATCGTCGCCAATCTCAATTACGACATGGCCCTGCCGATCTTCCCGCTCACCAGCGTCACGGTCCTTGGTGCCGAGGAAAGCTCGATAGGCGCGATCGCGGAACAGATCGGAAGCGAGATGGGACTGCCGCTGACGCCCGATCCTTTCCCGAACCGGAACAGCTTCATCCGATCCGATCAATATGCCTTCATCGAGCAGGCCGTGCCTTCAGTCGCCTTCAAGTTCGGTTTCGCCGCGGGCACGCCGCAAGCCGAGATCGAGCGCATTTTTAGGGCCACACGATATCACAATCTCAACGACGATCTTACGATTCCGATCTTTCCCGAAGACGAGATCCGGCTTCACGATTTCATCGCCGAGCTCGCGTTTCGGATTGCCAATTCGGAAGGTCGCCCGGTCTGGAATGCCGGTAGCGTCTTCGGGAACGCTTCCCCACCCTAATCAGAACCCGCCTGACATGGCGGCGATTCGTTTCGGGGAACGGCTGCGCTCCCGCTTCGTTTGGCGATTCGATGAACAGTTTCTTCACGTTGCCGGCCCTCGGTGCCTCGGTTCTGCTGGCGGTCGCCGGCGGCATCCAGCTTGGCGAAAGCACGATCGCGATGATCAACCCGGTCCATTTCCAGGGACCGGCCGTCCATCCGCGTGATCGCGGGGCGGCAGTCGACGAACATGCGGTGCGGCCGAGCGAGCCGAGCTTCGCCTCGCTTTACGGTTGGGACGAAGGCCAGGCGGCCCGCGCGGCGGACTGCATGGATTGCGATATGCTGGCGGCCCGCGATGCCTATGTCGAATATGAAGCGCCGGCGGTCTCGATCTATCGCGGTCTCGCCCAGGAATGGGAAGAACCGGTCCTGACCACCGAGGCCGATGAAGGCGTCGGTGGTCCGATCGAGGAAGTGAGCGAGTTCGACCGCGAGCTCAAGGAGCGGGTCGTTCGTTACGCTTATTACGAGATCGAGGCCGAAGACGAAGGCGAAGCCGGCGCCTCCTGGGGCGACGCAGAATAATCGATCCAGACTTTCGCGGCGGCCGCCATCGCCAGCTCTCGGGCCTCGTCGACATCTGAGCCGGTCGCGAGCGCGACTCCCATGCGCCGATAGGGGCGGGTGACGGGCTTGGCGAATATGCGCACGTCTACTTCGTCCACTTCGGTCCCGAGCGCGAAGGAATCCTTCAAGCCTTCGATCGTGAACGAATCGGAATCCCGATCCGCGAGAATGACGGCCGAAGCGGACGCCCGCTTCACCCGGATGCTGGGGATCGGCAGACCCATCACCGCCCGGGCATGGAGATCGAACTCGGAAAGATTCTGGGAGATCAATGTGACCATCCCGGTGTCGTGAGGGCGAGGGCTGAGTTCCGAGAAGATCGCCTCGTCGCCGCGGATGAAGAACTCCACCCCGAACACGCCGTGGCCGCCCAGATTATCGACCACCGACCGGGCCATAATCTGCGCCGCCTCGAGCGCAGCTGCGGACATCGGCATCGGCTGCCAACTTTCCCGATAATCGCCGCGCTCCTGCCGGTGACCGATCGGCGGGCAGAACAGGATCCCATTGTGGGTACTCACGGTCAGCAGGGTGATCTCGTAATCGAAGTCGACAAATTCCTCGACGATCACCCGCGGCCGGTCGCCGCGCATATTGTCCACCGCGTAGGTCCAGGCGTCTTCGAGCTCCTCTTCGCGACGGACCAGGCGCTGACCCTTGCCGGACGAGGACATGACCGGCTTGATCACGCAGGGGAGGCCAGTGACGACCGCGCCGGAGCGAACCTCGTCGAGGCTTTCGGCAAAGGCATAAAGGGACGTTCGGAGCTTCAGCTCCTCCGCGGCCAGGGACCTGATCGCGTCGCGGTTCATCGTCATCGCCGCGGCTCGCGCCGAGGGCACGATCCGCCAGCCCTCTTTCTCCAGAGCCAGCAATTCCTCGGTTCGTATCGCCTCTATCTCGGGAACGACAAAATCGGGGCGGTGCTTCTCGACGGCGGCTCTCAACGCCTCGGCGTCGAGCATCGGAAAGACTTCGCAGGCGTCGGCCATCTGCATGGCCGGAGCCCCGGCATAGGAATCGCAGGCGACGACGAAGGCGCCGAGCCTTTTGGCGGAGATGGTGAACTCTCGCCCGAGCTCGCCCGATCCCAGCAGCAGAATTTTGGCGGTGAAACCCATGAGCAGCGGCGGTACAGCCCCGCTCGCACGGAAGGAAGTGGGATGAAGGGGATTGCCGAGGCCTGCCGCGCGGTACTGATGACCGCGCATCCAGGCGACAAGGTGAAGGCGGCGAGGGCGACCGCGCGCCAGTGGCGGCAGGGCAAGCTGGCCTGGACTTTCGACGTCGCGATGCCCGATCGACCGGAACGCCCGCCGGAACCTTTATTGCTGCCGCCGTCGCGCATGCCGAAACGGGGAAAGGCCGGATCGGAACGCAGCCGGATCGCGATGCTTCATGCTCTGGCGCACATAGAATATGGCGCGATCGACCTCGCCTTCGACATGACCGGCCGGTTCGGATCGCTCTTCCCGCGTCGCTTCGTCGACGACTGGATCGGGGTCGGCGCCGACGAGGCGATCCACTTCGCCTTGCTCGACCGTCGGCTGCGAGCGCTGGGTTCGCGTTATGGCGCTCTGCCTGGCCATGACGGATTGTGGGAAGCAGCGGCAGCGACCGCGCATGAAGCGCTTGCCCGGCTGGCGGTGGTGCCGATGGTCCTCGAGGCCCGCGGGCTGGACGTCACTCCAGCGACTGTCGCCGCGTTCGAACGGGCGGGGGACGATCCTTCAGCGCGGATCCTTCAGCGCATATTCCGCGACGAGATTCGCCACGTCACGGTCGGTACCAACTGGTTCCGATGGGGCTGCGAATCCCGCGAATTGGCCGTTGTTGCGGAGTGGCAACGACTTGTGCGGACCTATTTTCGGGGGGCGCTGAAGCCTCCATTCAACGACTCAGCGCGCGATGAAGCCGGTCTATCCCGCGAATTCTACGCAGGGGTTGCTCGGCAAGAACTTGTTTAACACTCTCCAGCCACACGTTCGGGGTGGGCAGCTACCGACGTCATAAAGCCGGGCAGGGATGCCCGAAACTTTCAAGTGGTCGCCAGGCGCGGCCGCGGCGGCCCTTGTTTCGGGTCGAGTGGGGATTGTGATGACGAATTTTACTCAGGTAGCTAACGGGGACCCGTCGCTAAGGTTCCGTAGCCTCTTCAAACCGCGCGATATTTTTCTTCATGACGGCAAGAGCCTTCGGCGCTTCACGATCGGAGCGAAGGTTCAGATGATTGCGGCTTTGGTCGCATTCGCCGTTCTCGCCTGGTCCGCCTTCGCCACTTTCCAGGCCTTTGCCGGGATGAACGGCGACGTCGCCCAGATGCAGCGCCAGGTTGCGATGATGAAAGCCGACGTCGCGGCGATGCGTTCCGAAACCCAGGATCACGCCGCCTTGCTCGAGCGTCGCCAGGAATTTCTCGCCAGGATGCTGTCCGGAGACATCGACGCGGCCGAGCTCGCCGCTCTGGTTCCGGCTGAGGAAGGGGCTCCGCACAATGCCGTTTCCGCCAGCTACGCCGAAGTCGACGGAATGCAACAGACGATCGCGGCCCAGGCTCAGACCCTGACCGCGCAGCGTTATCGCGAGATGGCGCAGACTCTCCGTCAACTCGGCATCAATCCGGCCCGCTTCCACCGCGGCGTCGGCGGCCCGCTTGAGGACGTTCCGAGCGACGCCGATCCGCGCTTCCGCGAATTGTTCGCCAGCTGGACCCGCACCGAGCAGCTCGAGCAGGCCGTTGTCGCAATCCCGTCCGCCCGCCCGATCCGGACCAACGTCAACTTCACCAGCGGCTTTGGCCTTCGTTCCGATCCGTTCCGTGGCCGCGCCGCGATGCACGGCGGAATCGATCTTGCCGGCCCGGTCGGGACCCCGATCTACGCCACCGCCGACGGCCTCGTCGCCAAGGCCGAGTGGAACAATGGCGGCTATGGCAACCTCGTCGAGATCAATCACGGCCAGGGCATCCTGACCCGCTACGGCCACATGTCGCGGATCGCCGCCACGGCCGGCCAGAGGGTTCGTCGCGGCGACCTGATCGGTTACATGGGTTCGACCGGCCGTTCGACCGGCAGCCACCTTCATTATGAAGTTCGGATCGACGGCCGCGCCGTCAACCCGATCCCCTTCATGCAGTCCAACGACGCGCTTGCCGCTCTGCAGCGCGAGGCCGATGCGGTGACCCCGCGGGTCGCGATCGGCGGACCGACGGCCGGACGCCGCTAAGTTTCAAATCCGAGCTTGAAAACAAGGCCTCGTCCGAACGGACGGGGCCTTTTTTCATGGCGACGCTTATCTTGCATGCCCGACCTTCTACAAAATCGACACGACGATTGAACCGGTTGGCGGTTGGGGAGCACCTATCTCCTGAAGCGAGGGGATGAGGCGATGGCCCGCACGACGGCCAGGATTTTCGACGAATATCTGGTGATCTCCGCCCGCGCTGGGGATCCCAAGGCGTTCGCCCTGCTCGCCCGTCGTTGGGAGAAGAAGCTGATCGCCCACGCCTGGCGTGTGTCCGGAGACGCCGATGCCGCCCACGATGCGGCGCAGTTCGGGTGGATCGAAATCGCTCGAGGCTTGAACAGGCTGCAGGATGAACGAGCCTTTCCGGCCTGGGCATATCGGATCGTGTCTCGCATCTGTGCCCGGCAGATCAAGGATGCCGTGCGGCGTCGGAGGCTATCGGAGGAGATCGCGGCCCAACCCGAGGGCGAAACCCAGGAGGTCGGGAGCAGGCACGACTGCAACGTACTTCGTGCTGCGATCCGCGCGCTCCCAACCTGTCAGAGGGCAGCTATCGCCCTGTTCCATTTCGAAGAATTGAGCGTCGCCGAGGTGGCGGTCGCTCTCGACGTTCCGGTGGGCACGGTGAAGACCCGCCTGATGCACGCCCGCCGCAAATTGCGCGCTGCGCTTGAAGGAGACGAATGATGCGTGATCTGGATCAGTTGATCGACGAGGCGCTGGACGCCGAGGAACGTGAATTGTTGCGGACGCTCGACGAGCCGGGATTCTTCAGCCAGGCCTTCGGCGTGTTCAGGGGCCCGACCGGCTGGATGAGCATGGTGATGATGTTCTGGCAGTTTGTGATGTTCGTCGCCGGTGTCTGGTCAGCGTGGAACTTCTTCGAGGCGACCGACCCCGTAACGCAGCTTCGCTGGGGGCTGCCGGCGGCGATCCTGTTGATATTTGCGGGAATGCTGAAGATGGCGCTGATTCCCCGCATGGAAGGCAACCGTTTGCTTCTCGAGATGAAGCGGATCGAGCTTCAGATGGCGCATATGTCCAAAGCGTGATCTGGCTGCCGGCATCTTTGGACCGCGAAGAGGTCAGGAGTGCCCATCCTGCCGACACGATTCCCCGGTTTCGACCTGCAGAGTCGAATGGCCGATGCCGAAGCGATGCTCGATCTCGTGGGCGCAGCGGGCGAGAAAATCGTCGCCGGGAAAGCCGCCGGGTATGACGAGATGCGCGGTCAGGGCGAATTCGGTGGTGCTCATCGGCCAGATGTGAAGATCGTGGATCCGCTCGACCCCCGGCTGGGCGAGGAGATGGCCTTCGACCTCGTCGGGATCGATCCCGCGCGGTACGCCGGCCAGCGCCATCGTCAGCGATTCCCGGAGCAGGTCCGCCGAAGCCAGGAAGATCAATGCGGCCACGACCAGGCTGGCTATGGGGTCGATCCACCACCAGCCAGTCAGATATATGCCGAGCCCGGCAAGGACGACGGCGGCCGAGACCAGAGCGTCGGCTACCATGTGCAGATAGGCGCCGCGGATGTTGAGGTCGCTCTTCCGGCCACGCGCGAACATGATCGCGGTGGCGCCGTTGATGACGATCCCGATCCCGGCGACGATCATGACCGTCGTCCCGGCGACTACATCGGGAATGATCAGCCGGAAAACAGCATGATAGATGATGAAACAGACGGCGACGAGGAGGATGACGGCATTGGCCAAAGCGGCGAGAATCGAGGACGCTCGTAACCCGTAGCTGAAGCGGCGGCTTGGCGGCCGTTTCGACAGGATCGCGGCCGCCCAGGCGGTGGCAAGCGCGAGGACGTCCGAGAGATTGTGGCCGGCGTCGGCGATCAAGGCCATCGAGTTCGCCCACCACCCATAAGTGGCCTCGACGACGACGAAGGCGAGGTTCAGCGTGATCCCCACCGCGAACGCGGGTCCGAAATTCAAAGGATGGTGATGTCCATGACCATGACCATGACCATGGCCGTGCTTGTGATCAGAATGGCTGTGGGAATGCGCCAAATCCGGTTCCTCGACCTGCCCAATCAACAAGGAAACAAGGCTTGCCGCTTTCGGTGCCGACCAACGGCCCTTATTTGCCGCGCATCTTTCGATGGCTGTCGAGATCGAGCACCATATTCGCCTCGCCTTCCTTCAGCAGGCCCAGACGGCGGGCCACTTCCTGATAGGCCTCGGCCTCGCCACCGAGGTCGCGGCGGAACCGGTCCTTGTCGAGCTTTTCGTTGGTCGTCATGTCCCACAGCCGGCAGCCGTCGGGGCTGATCTCGTCGGCGAGGATGATCCGGCTGAATTCATTCTCCCAGAGCCGGCCGAATTCGAGCTTGAAGTCGACAAGGCGGATGCCGATCCCGGCGAACAGGCCGCACAGGAAATCGTTCACCCTGATCGCCATGTCGGCGATGTCGTTCATCTCCTCCTGGGTCGCCCAACCGAAGGCGGCGATATGCTCGTCGGCGATCATTGGATCGCCCAGGGCGTCGTCCTTGTAATAATATTCGATGATCGTCCGCGGCAGCTGGGTGCCTTCCTCGATCCCGAGGCGCGTCGACAAGGTGCCGGCTGCGACGTTTCGGACGACGACCTCGATCGGGACGATCTCGACCTGGCGGATCAGTTGCTCGCGCATGTTCAGCCGGCGGATGAAATGGGTCGGAATTCCGATCGTCCCCAGCAGAGTGAAGATGTGCTCGGAGATTCGGTTGTTGAGGACGCCCTTGCCGGAGATCGTACCCTTCTTCTGGGCGTTGAAGGCGGTGGCGTCGTCCTTGAAATACTGGATCAAAGTCCCCGGCTCAGGACCCTCGTAGAGGATCTTGGCCTTGCCTTCGTAGATCATGCGGCGGCGGGACATGGGCTAGGCTCCGGCTGACACGGGACCGGGCTGCGATGGCGCTCCCGGAAAGGACGGGCTCTATAGAGGAGACGCCTGACAAGGGCAAACGCAGCTCAGGTCACCTTGCCCCGGACGGCGAAGAGCGGATCGCGATATTTCTCCTCGTCGAGGATACGCGCAAGGCGGTCGACCGCGTGCCAGAGATCCTCGAACCGGAGATAAAGCGGGGTCAGCCCGAACCTCAGGACGTCGGGGGCGCGGAAATCGCCGATCACCTCGTCGGCGATCAGCGCCTGGCACAGCTCGAAGGCAAAGGGATGGCGGAACGAGATATGGCTTCCGCGCCCATCCGGGCCACGCGGCGTGATGCATTCGAGCTGCGGGCAACGTTGCTCCATCAAACCGTGGAAGACGTCGAACAAGGCGATCGATTTCGTCCACAGCCGCTCGATCGTCACCCCCTCGAAGGCGTCGACTCCGCTTTCCAGCGCCGTCAGGCTGAGGATCGGCGGGGTTCCGGCGAGGAACCGGTTGATGCCGGGCGCAGGCGCATAATCGTCGGTGAAATCGAACGGGGCCTTGTGGCCCATCCAGCCGCGAAGCGGCGAGACGAGCCGCTCCTGAAGAGACTCGGAGACGTAGAGGAACGCCGGAGCGCCGGGGCCGCCGTTGAGATATTTGTAGCCGCAACCGACCGCGAGCTCGGCCCCATCCTCGTTCAGGTTGAGGGGCACCGCCCCGACGCTGTGGCTGAGGTCCCAGACCGTCATTGCCCCCGCCTCGCGCGCCGCCTTGGTCACCCGGGCGATGTCGAAGCGCTCGCTCGTCTTGTAATGGACGTGGGTCAGAAGGAGCAGGTTTGTGTCCTTGTCGAGCCGTTGCTCGACCCGCTCGCGCGGCGCGATGTCGAGCCTGAGCTTCATCAGCTCCGCGACTCCGCTGGCGATGTGAAGGTCGGTGTGGAAGTTGCCGGCCTCGGACAGAAGCACCGGCCGGTCCGACAGCTGCGCCGCCGCGACCATCAGCTTGAACAGGTTCACCGACGTCGAATCGGTGACGATCACCTCGTTCGGCCTTGCCCCGATCAACCGCGCGATCTTGGCGCCGATCCGTTGCGGTGCGCCGATCCAGTCGCGGCTGTTCCAGCTTCGGATCACCTGCTCGCCCCATTCTTCGGAAACCACCGCCTGCTGCCGAGCGACCGCCGCGTGCGGCAAGGGGCCCAATGAGTTGCCGTCGAGATAGATCAGACCCTCGGGCAGCGCGAAGCGGTCGCGCAGGCTGCGGAGCGGATCGGCCTCGTCGGCGGCCTGGGCCTCGGCCAAGGTAAAGCTCATCGTAGGTTCCGTTCGATTTCCGCCACCGCCGCCGCCCATGCCGCGCTGTCCGGCGCGATCAGTTCGACATGGCCGGTATTGTCGATCATCCGGATCTCGACCTCGTCACCCGAGGCGCGCATCGGCGCCGCATAGGCCTCAGCATAGGAAATGGGAATGATCCGGTCCTGGCGGCCGTTGATCAGGACCTGCTTCACGCCGAGCGGCGCGAGCCTCGGCACCGAGGTCTCGGCGAATCGGCCGCCGGAAATCCGCTCGATGATCTCGGTTCCGCACCCGCTCCCGGGCGGTCGCGCCGCTTCCTCCAGATCGGGCAGCCCACCGAGGCTGACGACGGATCGGATCGGTATCGGATCAGCGGTCCGGAGCGCCGAGCCCTCCGGGAGGCGCGGCCGGCCGGCGAGCCAGAGCGCGAGATGGCCGCCCGCCGAATGGCCGGTCGCGACGAGACGGGAAAGATCCAGCCGGTGCCGGTCGGCGTGGCCGCGCAGTGCATCTGCGGCCGCGGCGACGTCGAGGAACGTGTTCGGAAAGCCGCCGCCGCGGTCGACGCCGCGATATTCGACGTTCCAGACGGCGATCCCGCGCCGGCGCAGATCGTCGGCGATCCAGTTCATGATGTCGCGCTCGGCGATTTCGGTCTGCCAGCAGCCGCCATGAACCATCAGGACCACGGGATGGGGGCCGCCGCCCGCCGGCAGCCACAGATCGACGATCTGCAGCGGATCCTCGCCATAGGGAATCGTCAGTGAAGGCTGCGGCTTTGGCCGGTTCAGCAGATCGGGCCAGGCCATCAGGCCGTCAGGGCCGGTGCCCCTCGTGTCGCCGTTCGTCGCCACCGTGCAGGCCGCTAAAGGCAGCGCGGCAACGAGGGCAAGGAAAATAGGAAAAAGGCGCACATCCGGGGGTTAGGATGTGGCGCCTTTTCCTTCAAGCGTCAGCAACCTTGCCGGCGCGGGTTCCAGGGTGCGTCGAACTGGACCTGGTGAAGCTTGCAGAAGACCAGAAAGATCGATCGCGCCAGTCGCGACCAGGTCCGTTCGCGTCGCGAATTTGCGGACAATTGATATGCGGTCATGGCTGCCTCCTCGTGCACCGGCTTCAGGCGCTGGTCGTATTGAAGGTGAGCGCCGTGATCAGGAAAGCGGCCACCAGAGCGAGCATTTGGGCGCTGGTTCCGTCCCACGCCGGCACCCGAAAGATAGCGGTGCGAAGCCGGCTCAGCAGAGCATCCACATCGTTCGCGAACTGGTGATGATTCGCGATCCAGATCCGGCCATCCATTTCGTCGCGCATCGTGAGTCTCCTTGAAGAGTGTTCGGCAGCAGCGCCGGACGGATGACAAATGGCCCGTCCAGGCGTGCTCCGCCAACGAAAGGATCGACAATATATATAAGGACAGCTTATGATCTGGAGATGCGCAACCTACCGCCCTTGAGCGCCGTCCGTGTCTTCGAGGCCGCCGCGCGCTACCAGAACTTCACCCAGGCCGCGGCCGAGCTCGGAATGACTCAAGCGGCCGTGAGCTATCAGATACGCTTGTTGGAAGACCGACTAGGACTATCCTTGTTCACGCGGGCCAAGGGACGCGTTTCGCTGACCGAGAGCGGGCGGAGGATCGCGCCGCTCGCAGCCTCCGCCTTCGAGACGCTCGAAGAAGCCTTTTCAGGCCTGGTGAGCGACGATCAGAGCGTTCTCTCGATCAGTGCGGTCCAGACCTTCGCGACGACCTGGCTGGCGCCGCGGCTCGGACCGTTTCAGATCGACCATCCGGACCTTGCGGTTCGGCTGAGCACTGACAATCGTCTCGTCGATTTTTCGAGCGGCGAATTCCACGCCGCGATCCGGATCGGTCGAGGGGACTGGACCGGGCTCAAATGTCATTTCCTGTTCCGCTCGCATGTCACGCCGATCTGCAGCGCCGAATTCGCCCGTCGTCACCAGTTGGAGCGGCCCGAGCAGCTTCACGATATTCCCTGGCTGAGCCCGGCGGACAGCTGGTGGAACGGCTGGCTTCGTGGCGCCGGCGTCGACGTGCGGGAAAGGGAAAGCCTCCCGGGCCTGGTGATGGACAGCCAGGTGATGGAGGCGAATGCGGCTTTCGCCGGCGCGGGCATCGCGATGATGACGCCGTTGTTCTGGCGCGCCGAACTGGACTCCGGGCGGCTCGTCCAGCCCTTCGACCACCTCCATTTTCCCGGCAACAGCCATTGGCTGGTCTATCCCGAGTCACGGCGCACCCAGCCGAAGATCGCGGCATTGCGCCAATGGCTTCTCGGCGAGGTTGAGGCGATCAGATCGACCGAGCCGGCGATCATCTTCGAGCCGCCCGAAGCCGCGGCCTGATCAATGGCTCGAGGAATTCAGATCGACTCTCGCCTGTACGATTCGGCGCTGCTAACGGTCGCTCATGAGTGATGAGTTCGATCAGATCGTCGACGCGCCGTTCGACGATGCCCTGTCCCAGCGTTACCTGGTTTACGCCTTGTCGACGATCACGGCGCGCTCGTTGCCCGACCTGCGCGATGGCCTGAAGCCGGTCCACCGCCGGTTGCTGTGGGCGATGCGCCTGCTGAAGCTCGATCCCGCCAGCGGCTACAAGAAATGCGCCCGGGTCGTCGGCGACGTCATCGGCAAATATCACCCGCACGGGGACCAGTCCGTCTATGACGCGATGGTTCGGCTCGCCCAGGATTTCTCGCTTCGTTATCCCCTGGTCGACGGCCAGGGCAATTTCGGCAATGTCGACGGCGATAATGCCGCCGCCATGCGCTACACCGAGGCGCGGCTGACCCGGGCGGCCAACGAGCTGATGGCCGGCCTCGACGAGGGCACGGTCGATTTCCGGCCGACCTACAATGGCGAGGAGGAAGAGCCGGAAGTCTTTCCCGGACTGTTCCCCAATCTCCTCGCCAACGGTGCCTCCGGGATCGCCGTCGGCATGGCGACCTCGATCCCGCCGCACAATGTCGCCGAGATTCTAGACGCTGCCATTCACCTGATCGACAATCCCAAAGCCGAAGCGAGCGCCTTGATGGACTTCGTGTCCGGGCCGGATTTTCCGACCGGCGGGGTCATCGTCGATAGTCCGGAAGCGATCGCCGCGGCTTATGTCAGCGGGCGCGGCGCATTCCGGGTGCGCGCGAAGTGGGAAATCGAAAAGGGCCCGCAGGGGATGTGGACCCTGGTCATCACCGAAGTCCCCTATCAGGTGCCCAAAGCCAAGCTGATCGAGCAGATCGCCGCTCTCATCACCGACAAGAAGCTGCCGATCCTGGCCGACATCCTCGACGAATCGACGGAAGACATCAGAATCGTCATCGAGCCGCGAAGCCGGACCGTCGATCCGCAGATGCTGATCGACAGCCTCTTCCGGCTCACCGATCTGGAAGTGCGCGTCCCGCTCAACCTGAACGTGCTCGACGCCGATCGGACGCCCAAGGTGATGGGCCTCGGCGAGGTCCTTTCGGCCTGGCTCGACTTCCAGTTCCAGGTCCTGGTGCGAAGGTCGGAGCACCGGGTCGCGAAGATCGACGATCGGCTGGAGCTTCTCGAAGGCTTCATCATCGCCTTCCTCAATCTCGACCGGGTGATTCAGATCATCCGTACCGAGGACGAGCCGAAGCCGATCATGATCGAAGAATTCGCGCTGACCGATCGACAGGCCGAAGCGATCCTCAACATGCGCCTGCGCTCGCTGCGAAGGCTCGAGGAAATGCAGCTGCGCAAGGAAAGGGACGACCTGACCGCCGAGCGCGAGGAGCTCCAGAAGCTGATCGAATCCCCCGCCCGCCAGCGAACCCGGCTGAAGAAGGATCTGGCGAAACTGCGCGAGCGCTATGGCCCCGAGACCGAGCTCGGACGTCGCCGCACCCTGATCGAGGAAGCCGGTCCCGCGCGGGAGATCCCGCCCGAGGCGATGATCGAGCGTGAGCCGATCACCGTCATCATGTCCCGCCGCGGCTGG
>DAINCA010000005.1:0-32206 GCA_036732645.1 Allosphingosinicella sp. | reverse complement strand
TTCTTCTTCGGAATCGGCATGAACTTCTTCATGGAGGTAGCCAAGCTCCGCGCCGCGCGCTTGCTCTGGCACCGGATCATGGAGGGCTTCGGAGCGAACAGTCCCAAATCGAAGATGCTTCGCACGCATTGCCAGACATCCGGCGTATCGCTGACCGAGCAGGATCCCTGGAACAACGTGGTACGGACCACGATCGAGGCGATGGCCGCAGTGCTGGGCGGTACCCAGTCGCTCCATACCAACAGCTTCGACGAGGCGATGGCCTTGCCGACCGACTTTTCGGCCCGCATTGCCCGAAATACCCAGCTCATACTGGCCGAGGAGAGCGGAATTCCGAACGTCGCCGACCCGCTTGGCGGCTCTTATTATGTCGAGGCTTTAACGGCCGAGCTGGCTGACAAGGCCTGGGCCCTGATAGAGGAGGTCGAGGGCCTCGGCGGGATGACGAAAGCGGTCGCCGAAGGCATGCCAAAGCGGCGGATCGAGGAAGCCGCAGCCGCCCGCGCCGCGAGGGTCGACCGAGGCGAGACGGTGATCGTCGGAGTCAATCGCTACCGCCTGGAAGAGGAATCGGCGCTCGACATCCTCCAGATCGACAATGCCAGGGTACGAACCGACCAGATTGCCCGGATCGAGCGTGTTCGCGCCAGCCGCGACGACGCGGCGGCGCTGGCCGCGCTCGGCGCCCTGCGGGAGGGCGCGCAAGGCGGCGCCAATCTCCTCGCCTTGTCAATCGATGCTGCCCGCGCCCGCTGCACGCTCGGCGAGATCTCGTCGGCCCTGGAGGACGTGTTCGGCCGCTATGGGACGACGCCGGAGCCGGTGCGCGGCATCTATGGTGGCGCCTATGAAGGCGATCCGCGATGGGCGCAGGCGCAACAGGGCGTCGACGCAGTCGAGCGCAGGCTCGGCCGGAAGCCGCGCATACTGGTCGCCAAGATGGGTCAGGACGGCCATGATCGAGGCGCCAACCTGGTCGCTTCGGCCTTCACCGATCTTGGCTTCGAAGTCGTTTCCGGCCCCTTGTTCCAGACCCCGCAGGAAAGCGCCCATCTGGCCATCGACCAGGAAGTGGACGTCATCGGCGCCTCCAGCCTTGCCGCGGGCCACAAGACGCTCGTTCCCGAGCTGATCGGCCATCTGCGTGATCTCGGCCGCCCGGACATCAAGGTCGTCGTCGGCGGCGTCATTCCCGTCCAGGATTATGACATGCTTCGCGAGGCCGGGGTGCAGGCCATATTCGGACCCGGAACTCATCTGGTGGAGGCCGCTGGCGAGGTGCTGAAGCTGCTTGGCCACAACATGCCGCCGCTCGAGGAAGCCGCCGAATGAAAAGCGACGAAATCCATTCGAGGCCTCGCGACGCCACGACTACTATCGAGAACGTGAAGGTGTCTGCAGAATGATGATTGCCGCGATTCTCCTGGCTCTGGTGCAGCCCGCCGATCCCGGGGAAGACGAATCCTCCTTCTCGGACCGTCAACCGGTTCGGCTCGAGGGTCTGGCGCCGGAGCGGGCTTTCGCGGTTTTTCGCGACGTCTGCGTCACCGGCTTTCCCGACCCGGCTGCCTTCGATCGCGCGGCGGCCGCGGCCGATCTGCAGCTGGTCAAGCGGGAGGAACCGCAGCGGGGGGCACTGGAATGGAGCTCGCCGAACGGCCATTTCGTGCTTCGACAGGCGCCGAACCGAACGGCGACCCTGCGCCGCGACCGGCGCGAGGGGCGCGCGGCTCGCCAGCGCTGGCAGGTGAGGTGCGATTTCTGGGTCGCTCTTCGCGAGACTCAGGATGTCGACGTTTTGCTCGGGCGTATCACCAGCGATCTCGCTGGAGGGCGTCGGCCGACCGAGGAGATCCTCGGGCTTTCCTGGGACATCGGATCGGATTCCGCCGGCGGCGAGCGCAAGCTGCTCTTTCTGCCGTCGGTCGACGACCCGCGTCTTTTCACCTTGTCGATGCAGCAACTAGCTGACAATTCGTCCCGCTGATGTTTTCGAAGATACTGATCGCGAACCGGGGCGAGATCGCCTGTCGAGTCATTCGCACGGCGAGGAAAATGGGGATCGCCACGGTTGCGGTCTATTCAGACGCCGATGCGCGAGCGCCGCATGTCAGGATGGCGGATGAAAAAGTTCGTCTCGGCCCGCCGCCGGCGTCCGAATCCTACCTGAATGCCGAGCTGATCATCGAGGCATGCAGGATTACCGGCGCGGAAGCCGTCCACCCCGGCTACGGCTTTCTGTCGGAGCGAGAGAGCTTCGCCCGGGCTCTGGCCGAAGCGGGAATCGCCTTCATCGGCCCGCCTCCGGAAGCGATCGCGGCGATGGGCGACAAGATCCAGTCCAAGAAGCTTGCGCAGGCCGCCGGAGTGAGCGTCGTTCCAGGCTTCATTGGTGAGATAAAAGACACTGACCATGCCGTCGAGATCGCCAACGGAATCGGCTATCCGGTGATGATGAAGGCTTCCGCCGGTGGCGGCGGCAAGGGCATGCGCCTGGCTTATGGCGAAAAGGATGTCCGCGAGACCTTCGACAGCGTTCGGCGCGAGGGCAAAGCGAGCTTTGGCGACGATCGCGTCTTCATCGAGAAGTTCGTCGAGGATCCGCGCCACATCGAGATCCAGGTGCTCGGCGATCGCTCCGGCAACATCCTCTATCTTGGCGAGCGCGAATGTTCGGTTCAGCGCCGGCACCAGAAGGTGGTCGAGGAAGCGCCGTCGCCGTTCGTGACACCTGAAATGCGCCGGGCGATGGGCGAGCAGGCCGTCGCTTTGGCGCAAGCCGTCGCCTATCACTCCGCCGGCACTGTCGAGTTCATCGCCGGCGCCGACCGCAGCTTCTATTTTCTCGAGATGAATACGCGCCTTCAGGTGGAGCATCCGGTCACCGAGCAGGTGACCGGGCTAGACCTCGTCGAGCAAATGATCCGGATCGCCGCTGGCGAGGAATTGCCGCTGACCCAGGAAGAGGTGAAGCTCTCGGGATGGTCCATCGAAAGCCGGATCTATGCCGAAGATCCCTATCGGGGCTTCCTGCCATCGACCGGCCGGCTCGTTCGTTATCGTCCTCCGCTGGAGAAAGAGGGCGTCAGGGTCGACGACGGCGTCTTCGAAGGCGGCGAGGTGTCGATGTTCTACGACCCGATGATCGCCAAGCTGATCACCTGGGGAGACAGTCGCGAGCAGGCGATCAACCGCCAGATCGAGGCGCTCGACAGCTTCGCGATCGACGGCATCGGCCATAATGTCGATTTCCTGTCGGCGCTGATGCAGCATCCGCGCTTCCGGGCCGGCGAACTCACCACCGGCTTCATAGCCGAGGAATATCCGGAAGGCTTTCTCGGCGCCCCGGCCGATGAAAGCCTGACCAGAGCGATCGCCGCCGCCGCAGCGGGGATGTCGCTCAGCCAGGCGGCGCGCGCGCGCGAAATCTCCGATCAGCTGGGCGAACCCATATCGGTGCCCTGCGACTGGGTGGTCCGGATCGCCGGACGCGAACATCGGGTCCATCTCCAGGAGGGTGGCGCGATCATCGACGGCGATCTGCTCGAAGGTCGACTGGACTGGGAGCCCGGCGACCGCTCGGCACAAGCTTCAGCCGGCGACCTAAACCTCACGATCGGCGTCTTCCGCCGAACCGGGGGCTGGCGGCTCACCACGCGCGGCGCCTCGCATCTGGTTCAGGTGCTTCCAGCCCATGTCGCCGAGCTGTCCCGGCACATGATCGAGAAGATTCCGCCTGATTTGTCCAAATTCCTCATTTGTCCGATGCCGGGCCTGCTCACCGCGATCCATGTCGGTGAAGGAGACAAGGTCGAGGCCGGCCAGCCGCTCGCGGTCGTCGAAGCGATGAAGATGGAGAATATTCTTCGCGCCGAGAAAGCGGGAACGGTCAGAAAATTGGACGCCAAGGCTGGCGACAGCCTCGCCGTCGACGCGGTGATTCTCGAGTTCGAGTAAGCGCCAGCCTGACCGACGGCGGGGCGGTTCGGTCGGAAGTCCGAACCTATTCCGTCGCGGGCATCAAAACCGCGTCGACGCTGTGCACTACGCCGTTGGAATGCAGCTGATCGGCCTGCACGACCCGGGCTCGTGCACCCGAACCATCGGTGACGACGACGGCGTCGCCGTCGCGGCTCAAGGTGAGATTGTCTCCGGCGACGGTCGCTAGCTCGGCCCGTCCGCCCTGACCGGAATCGATCGCACGCCCGATGTCCTGGGCCGTTACCGTGCCGGGGACGATATGATAGCTTAACAGAGCGATCAGCCGTTCCCGCTGCGCGGCACTGTTGAGACCCTCCCGGGTCTCCGCCGGGATCGCTTCGAAAGCGGCATTGTTCGGTGCGAACACCGTATAGGGGCCGACCCCTCGGAGAGTCTGGGTCAGGCCGGCGGTCTCGACGGCCTGCATGAAGCTTGAATGGTCGCCGGACTGACCGAGCGCTTCGGCGATGTCGGTCCCGGACTGAGCCTGGGCGGTCGCCGCATTGCCCGCGGCCTCATTGGCGGTGGCTTGGTCCTTGGTTTCGTTGTCTCCGCAGGCGACGAGACCCAGACAAAGGCAGACGGCGAGCATTCCTCGAGACATGGTTTCGTCCTTTCCGAATGCGGTGCAAATGCACGAACGGCCGTTGCGGTTGCGTCACATCGCTCCCGCAACGGCCATCATATCAGACGATCAGGGAAATAACCTCCTCGATCAGCCTTGTCTGTGGGTCGACCTGATAGATCGAATTGTCGGCATAACGGTACCAGGCGTCGTCGCTGTCGACATACTGGTCGCGATAATCCATCGGCAGGTTGTAGGCGTCATAGCCAACCGGCAACGTGTCGCCGATGCCAAGTCCGCCAAGACCACCGAGGCCGCCCGTCAGCAGGGCGACGATGCCCTCGATCAGGCCCGTTCCATTATTCACCTGGTAGATGGCGCTGTCGTCGTACCGGTACATGTAGTCGCTGCTGTCCGGGTAATAAGAACGATAGGCCATCGGCACGTTGTACACCTCGTAACCCAGCGGCATCGGCTCGCCGATCAGCAGATCGCTTCCGAACAGGGGCACGATCGAGTTCACGAGGCCACTGTCGCGGTCGAAACGATAGACATAGCCTTCGTCGTCGTAGCGGTAGAACCAATCGTCATTGTCGACGAAGCGATAGCTGTAGCGGTCCGGAACATTATAGGCCCAGCTGGAGATCGGCGAACGCTGACCGATGAGCTGCGCCTTGCGATATTGTCCCGGCGGCATGCAGAGCGGATTCTTGTTCGCCAGACCCGGAGGACAACCGTCACGGCCGACACCTCGCCGGGAGTCGTTACCCCAGATCCGGAGATCGTCCCGGAAACGGTCGGCGGCGATCAGGCGACGCTCGGTCCAATCCCGCCAGTCCCGAGTTTCAGAACGCCGTGCCTGGCGAACGTCCTGGCGTTCGCCACGGTCGCGGCGAGCCTCGCGCACGATCCTGCGCTCGTCGCGGACGGCGCGTTCGATTCGGCGCTCGTCACGATTTGCCCTGCGCTCGACCCGATTGTCATTGCCACGCGCGGCACGAGTCGCCGGTCGGCGGTCGTCGTCACGCCCACGGGCACGCCGCTCCTGATTACCGCGATCATTTCCGCTTTGGCCGCGGCTGGCCATACGCGTATTGTCGCTTCGGCCGCGAGCACGCTGGGCATGATCATTGCCGCCACCGCGTCGACCGCGCTGGGCATTGTCGTTGCCGCCACCGCCGCCTCGGCCGCGCTGGGCGTTGCCATTGCCGCCGCCACGGCTCTGCTCTGCGGCCGGGTTACCACCGCCCTTGCCGCGGCCCTGATTTTCCTTCGCAATCACCGGCAAAGACACCGACAAGGCGGCGACTCCGGCGAGCAACATCAATTTGCGCATGATAAACTCCTTCCGGAATAAAACGGATCGAGGATCATGCTCGTTCCTGCCCATTTTACTCGCTTTGGCCCGGCAGCGTGTCGATCAGTCGCCGCAAAGTTAAGGTGAAGTGAATGGACCGCTTTTTGTGCTGATGCCGCAACGAACTCGGCGGCCGGCCGTTGGGCCGCAATGACAAGAAACAGCTCCAAGCCTCGGCTGGCAATCGCGACGGGCCTCGCCGCCCTTTCAATCATCTCCATTTCGCCCGCTTGTGCCCAGGACGGGAGCGGCGGCGGGCGGATCGTATCGATCGGCGGCGGCATCGACCTTACACCCAAATTCCCTGGCGCGGACGAACTGGGGATCGGGCCGCTGCCTTATTTCGACATTCGTCGGGAGGGGGCACCCCTGACCTTCGAGGCCCCGGACGAAGGCATCGGCATGGGGGTGCTTGGCGATGATGGCGGCTTTGCGGTCGGCCCGACCGTTCGCTTTCAGGGCAAGAGGCAGGAAGAGGATGTCGGCGCTCCGGTCGGCGACGTCGGATTCACCGTCGAGGTCGGCGCCTTCGCCCAGGCTTTCCTCGCCGAGAATATCCGGGTTCGCGCCGAAGGCCGAAAGGGGCTCGGCGGGCATGACGGGTGGACCGGCGATCTGTCCGCGGATTTCGTTCTGCGCGACCGTGACAATTATGTCTTTTCCGTCGGTCCGCGCGCCCGCTGGGCCGACAATGACTATCACGACGCCTATTTCGGGGTGACCCCCGCTATCGCCGCGGCCACCGGGCTGCCGGCGTTCAATCCGGACAGCGGCTTTCACTCGGTCGGCGCGGTCGCCGGCTTCACGCGAATGCTCAGCCGCAAGGTCGGCCTCTATGCTTATGCCGGCTATGACCGCCTCATCGGCGACGCGGCGGATTCCCCGATCGTCCGAACCTACGGCTCGCGCGATCAATTTTCCGGGGGACTGGCTTTATTTTTCAGCTTCAACGCCGGCAACCTCTTCGGCGACTGACGACCTGGGCCAGACCGCGGCCGGGCTCAGTCGTTGGTCCGTCCCAGCTTGCGATCGGCGCCCTGGCCGAGCCCGGCATCATTCTCGACATCGCCCTCGATCGTATTTTCGCCTCGAATCAAATCCGCTTCTGCCGCTGAGCCGCGGCCGAACAGGCCCTGCGAGCGCTTGATCGACGGGTCGCGATCCAGACCGTCCTGACGCTCGACCGGCTGGTCTTCGGGTTTCGGATGCTTGTTGCTCATGTCTGCTCCTTTCCCTCAGGCCAACGCTCGACGGAACGATCCGTTCGCCGGCTTGACGCTGCAAATACAAAACTCGATCAAGGATCGCCGTTACGGAGATCCCGATGAGAATCATCATTTTGCTGATTTCGCTTCTGCTCGTCTTGCCGACGGTCGCTTCGGCCGAGCTGTCGCGGCCGGAGCGGCAGATGATGAAGACTGTCGCCGACGAAAGCAAGCGGACGATCGGGCTGCTGGAACGGTTGGTCAACCAGAACAGCGGCACCCTCAATCTGGCAGGCGTCGAAGCGGTCGGCCGGATAATTCGCCAGGAGCTCGAGCCGCTGGGCTTCGACGTGCGCTGGATCGATATGCGCGAGACCGGCCGTTCCGGCCACATCGTCGCTCGTCATCGGCCGTCAGGCGCAGGCGAAAGCCGCAAGCGCCTGCTTCTGATCGGTCATCTCGACACGGTCTTCGAACCGGACAGTCCTTTCCAGACCTTCACCCGGGAAGGAAATCGCGCGACCGGACCCGGGGTGGGTGACGACAAAGGTGGCCTGGTGGTCATCGTCGCGGCCTTGCGGGCAATGCACGCGGCAGGGGCTCTTCGCGACGCCGATATCAATATCGTCCTCACCGGCGACGAGGAGCGGCCGGGCTCGCCGATCGCGCTCGCCCGCCGCGACCTCATCGAGGCAGGCCGCAACGCCGATGTCGCGCTGGAATTCGAGAATCTGGCTCGCGACGAAGGGGTCGATTTCGCAACCATCGCTCGGCGGAGCTCGACGAGCTGGACGTTGCGGGCGACCGGACGCTCAGGCCATTCCAGCGGGGTCTTCGGCGAAAATCTCGGTTATGGAGCGATTTATGAAATGGCGCGGATTCTCGATGCCTTTCGTCGCGAACTGCCGGAGCCCAATCTTACCTACAATGTCGGCGTGATCGGTGGCGGCACACCGGCCGAGATCGACGATCAGGGTCTTCGAATCAGCGCTTCCGGCAAGACTAACATCGTCGCCGAGACCGCCATCGCGCGCGGAGATATCCGGACCCTTTCGGCCGAACAGGAGGAGAGAATCCGTGCCCGGATGCTGGCGATCGTGGCCCAGCATCTCCCCCATACCAATGCCGAGCTGACTTTCGCCGAAGACGGCTACCCGGCGATGGCGCCGACCGCGGGCAACCGAGCGCTCCTCGTCAGCCTCAACGCCGCCAATCGCGACCTCGGATTTCCCGAAATGCCCGAATATGATCCAGCCAAGCGCGGGGCTGCCGATTCCAGTTTCGTGGCTGCGGATACCGACGTTCTCGCCGGGCTTGGCGCGGCGGGCGGCGGCGCTCACGCACCGGGCGAATGGATCGAGCTCGACGCTTTGGTTCGGCAAAGTCAGCGAATGGCTGTCTGGATGAGCCGGCTGGCGCGCGAGCCACGACCTGCGGCTTCAGCCAGAAGGTGATCCGGCCCGTTTTGCCGTCACAAGATAGTTAAGCGACTTGTCGTCGGTGAGGCAGAAGCCGCGCGTCGGAGTCCAGCCGAGACCGGTCACGTCCAGCACTTCCATCCGCGCGTCGCGGAGCAAGGCGCAAAGTTCCTCCGGCGAGAGGAATTTGTCCCAGTCGTGCGTGCCTTTGGGGATTTGACCGGTGCCTTCGCCAACCACGATCATCAGCAGGCGCGACCAGGCCGTCCGGTTCGGCGTCGATAATATCAGCAACCCGTTATCCGCCAGCGCGTCCGCGAGCCCGGTGACGAACGCGCGAACATCGGCCACATGCTCCACGACCTCCAACGAGGTTACGAGATCGTAGCGGCCTTCGATCTGCTCCACGCCGCCGACGCGATAGTCGATCTCGAGACCCTGTCCGAGGGCATGGGTCCGGGCGACCTCGATCGTCTCGGCCGCGGCATCGACGGCAGTCACTTCAGCGCCCAGTCTCGCGATCGGTTCCGCAAGCAGACCGCCGCCGCAGCCGACATCCGCCGCTTTCTTCCCCGCCAGCGGCTGCAGCTCGCACTCGTCGAGCCCCCAATGCTGGTCGATCCGGTCGCGAATGTAAGCGAGCCGCACCGGATTCAACTTGTGAAGCATCGCCGAGGAGCCTTTGGGGTCCCACCAATCCTGGGCGAGCCCGCCGAAATGACGCGCTTCGCTGGGATCTATTGTCGCATTGGTGCTCATAAGGTCTCCTTGCCCTCAACGTGCGGAAACGAAAAGGGAGCCGATCATCCTGTCCGCTTCGATGAGTTGGTTTCCGGGCCTGCGAGCTTTCGAGGTCCACGGTGCCTTGCCATAGTATACGGGTCTTTCTAAGCGCGCCGCACATGTCACGCATCGTCATGAAGTTCGGCGGCACCTCGATGGCGGGAATCGAGCGGATCCGACACGTCGCCGCTCTGGTGAAGCGCGAGGCGGAGGCGGGAAATCAACTCGCCGTCGTCGTGTCCGCCATGGCCGGCGAGACCGACCGCCTGGTGCACCTTTGCCGAGAAGCCGCGTCCCTCTACGATCCGCGTGAATATGATGTCGTCGTCGCTAGTGGTGAGCAGGTTACCAGCGGTCTCCTCGCCATCACTCTGCAGGGGATGGGCCTGAACGCGCGCTCTTATATGGGGTGGCAATTACCGATCCGGGCCTCGGGCCACGCCGCGGCCCTGATCGATCATATCGATGCCGACATTCTCGAAGGGGTCTTCGCGGAGGGCGGAATCGCCGTCATTCCGGGTTTCCAGGGAGTGACTCCGGAGGGGGACCTTGCCACCCTGGGCCGCGGCGGGTCGGATACGTCGGCCGTCGCTCTGGCTGCGGCCCTCAAGGCCGACCGGTGCGACATCTACACCGACGTCGATGGCGTCTACACCACCGATCCGAGGATCGTGCCTCGTGCCCGCAAGCTGGACATGGTGACCTATGAAGAGATGCTGGAGCTCGCCAGCGTCGGTGCCAAGGTGCTTCAGACACGGTCCGTTGGACTGGCTATGCGCTACAACCTGCCGCTCCAGGTCCTGTCATCTTTCGAGGATCGGCCGGGCACATTGATCGTCGGCGACGAAGCAATCGAGGACAGCAAGATGGAACGCAACGTCATCACCGGCATCGCCCACGACAAGAACGAGGCGAGGATTACCCTGACCGGACTTCCGGATCGGCCGGGAACCGTCGCCGCCATCTTCGCTCCGCTTGCCGAGGCAGGAATCAACGTGGACATGATCGTTCAGAGCGTGCCGCGGGCGGGGGAAGAAAGCACTCTGACTTTCACCGTACCGACAGCCTCATTGGCTCACAGCGTCGCCGAACTCGGCAAGGCGAAGGAAGCGATCGGTTTCGAAGATATCCTGACCGACGACAATGTCGTCAAGGTGAGCGCCGTCGGCGTCGGCATGCGCTCCAACGCCGGGATCGCCGCCAAGATGTTCCAGACCCTGGCCGATCGGGGGATCAATATCCTCGCCATCACCACCAGCGAGATCAAGGTCTCGGTGCTGATTCCCGAAGAATATACGGAACTCGCGGTTCGGGTTCTTCACACCGCTTATGGCCTGGATTCGGAGGACGAGGAATGACCAGCGAAGTGGTCCGAGAAGCGGCCATGGCGGGTGCGCAGGGCATCGGTCATGAGCGCCTTCGGCGACTGATGAAGCGCGGAACCGATTTCCTTGGCTGCGAAGTCGCGATCCTGGGTGGCGCGATGAGCTGGATCTCGGAGCGGAACCTCGTCTCCGCTTTGTCCAACGCCGGCGCGTTCGGTGTCATCGCTTGCGGGGCGATGACGCCCGATCTCCTCGATACCGAGATCGCCGAGACGAAGGCGCGCACCGATCGTCCATTCGGCGTCAACCTAATCACCATGCACCCCCAGCTTTCGGAGTTGATCCAGGTCTGCACCGATCATGAGGTGAGCCATGTCGTCCTCGCCGGCGGCCTGCCGCCCCCCGGCGCGATCGACCGGATCAAGGGCAGCGGCGCGAAATTGATCTGCTTTGCACCCGCTCTTTCGCTAGCGAAGAAACTGGTCCGATCAGGAGTCGACGCGCTCGTCATCGAGGGGATGGAGGCGGGCGGCCATATCGGTCCAGTGTCGACTTCGGTGCTGGCCCAGGAGATACTTCCGTCATTGTCGGCGGACGTGCCGATTTTCGTCGCCGGCGGGATCGGTCATGGCGGGCTCATCGCCGGTTATCTCGAAATGGGCGCCGTCGGCGTTCAGCTCGGCACCCGTTTCGTCTGCGCCAACGAATGCATCGCCCATCCCAACTTCAAGAAGGCGTTCATCCGGGCTTCGGCGCGTGACGCCGTCACCTCGGTCCAGATCGACCCGCGACTGCCGGTCATACCCGTTCGGGCTTTGAAGAACCGGGAAATGGAAAGCTTTGCTGCCAAGCAGAGGGAAGTTGCCAACCTGCTCGACAGCGGCCAGGTCGAGATGGCCGAGGCCCAGCTCCAGATCGAGCGTTACTGGGCGGGAGCCCTGCGCCGCGCCGTGATCGACGGCGATGTCGAAAGCGGCTCGGTGATGGCCGGCCAATCGGTCGGCATGGTCAAGGAGGAGCAGGCGATCGCCGACATCCTTCGTCAGCTCGTCGACGAAGCCGCCCAGGCACTGGAGCGCCGTTCAGCCGACGCCTGAACGGTTCAGCGGCGCTCGTCGCGTTCCGGCTGTGAATTCCCGCCGATATTCTCGTGAACCACGGCCGGGATGACGCAGCCGTCCATTTCACGAAACACTGCAAACTCGAGGCGGCCAGGGGGAAGCTCGTCCAGGCGCCTCGCCCGGTTTCCGGCTTGTTCCTCGGCCTGCCGAACCGTGGGATTGAGGCATTTTTCACGTTCGCCTTCGCTGACGGACGGGCTTGTGAAACCACCCGCTGCTGGCGGGGCAAAGGCGGTCGGGGTCGCGGCCGCGGCCGACGGAGACAGTACGAAACCGAGCAGCAACATCAACAGCATGACTCACTCCCTCGATCGCGAGACGATAGCACATCAAGGTCGGTTCCGGGAAGTTGGCCGCGCGCGGCCGGGCGCGGATCGGGCCGTGGAAGAGGGGCGACGAGCGGCAAGTTGGGGTTTCGGACCTTGCCGGCTTTCTGGTAGCGACGGAACATGCCGTCCGCTTCCGCAGCCTCCGCCCGCGAGATCCTGACCGGTCTTCATGACGTGATGGCCTCGCGGCTTGGCGCCCAGGCGAAGCTCAACAAGGTCGTCAAGATCATCGCCGAGGCGATCGCGAGCGAAGTTTGCTCCATTTACCTTCTTCGAGACGGGCTGCTCGAGCTGTTCGCGACCGTCGGGCTCAATCAGAGCGCGGTTCATGTCACGAAGCTTGCGCTGGGCGAGGGGCTGGTCGGGACGATCGCCAAGGAAGTGGCGATCCTCAACCTGGCCGAAGCGGCCAGCCATCCGGAATTCGCTTACCGTCCTGAAACGGGCGAGGAATTGTTTCACAGCTTCGCGGGGGTTCCGATCGTCCGCAAGGAGCGCGCGATCGGCGTCCTCGCCGTCCAGCATGCCGAACCGCGCGCCTATGACGAGCTCGAGATCGAGGCGCTTCAGACGGTGGCGATGGTGCTTTCCGAGTTGATCGCCAATGCCGGTCTCGCCGACAAGGCCAGCGCCGACGCCGGCAACAGCCGCGATTCCGGCCTGGCCCGGCTCACCGGCCTCAAGCTCGTTCTCGGAATGGCCAAGGGCCACGCTGTCTATCACCAGCCCAGGGTGCTGATCGAACATACTGTCGCGGAGGACATCGAGGCCGAGCGTCATCGGGTCTACTCGGCTTTCGCCCGAATGCGCGAGCAGATCGATTCAATGACCAATCAGGCGGAATTCGGCACCGTCGGCGAGCATCAGGAGGTCCTCGAGACCTACAAGATGTTCGCTTATGACGAAGGCTGGTCCCGTCGAATCAACGATGCGATCGATTCCGGTCTCACCGCCGAGGCCGCGATCGAGCGAGTCCGGCAGCGCATGCAGATGCGAATGCGCCAGATCGACGATGCGTTGCTTCAGGACCGGATGCACGATCTCGACGATCTGTCCAACCGTCTGCTCCGGATCGTCTCAGGCCAGCTTGGGACCGCGGCCCAGACCGGCTTGCCGCAGGACACGATCCTGATCGCCCGCAATCTGGGCCCAGCCGAGCTGCTCGAATATGACCGGCGCAAGCTCAAGGGCGTGATCCTGGAGGAAGGCTCCCTGACCGCCCACGTCACGATTGTGGCGAGGGCGATGGGCGTGCCGATGCTCGGACGGGTGAGCAACGTCCGCCAGTTGATCGCCGAGGGCGATTTCCTGCTCATCGATGGCGGCGAAGCCATCGCGTTCGCCCGGCCGACGCCGGCCGTGCAGGAGGCGTTCGACACCAAGCTCGCGCTCAGCCAGAAACGTCGCGCTGAATATGCCGCGGTCAAGGATCTGCCGCCGATCACGACTGACGGCACGCGAGTCTCGGTCATGGTCAATGCCGGACTTCGCGACGATGTCGCGGCATTGGGCGCGACCGGGGCCGACGGGATCGGCCTGTTCCGAACGGAATTTCAGTTCCTCGTGTCGGCCACCTTGCCCCGGCGGGAAAGTCAGCAGCGTCTATACAAATCGGTGCTCGACGCGGCCGGGGACAAGCCAGTCGTCTTCCGCACCGTCGACGTGGGCGGTGACAAGCAGCTTCCTTATCTTCGTCGCATTGGCGACGGCGAGGAAAATCCGGCGATGGGCTGGCGAGCGCTTCGTCTCGCTTTGGACCGGGATACATTGATGAAGGCGCAGGCGAGGGCCCTTCTGGAAGCGGCGGCGGGGCGCGATCTCGACATCATGTTTCCGATGGTGTCGGAACCATGGGAATTCGATGCCGCCAAGGCCCTGGTCGAGGACCAGCGCAACTGGCTTGCGCAGCGCAAGAAACTGCTTCCGCGCAACATCCGCTACGGCGCGATGCTCGAGGTGCCGTCGCTCGCTGAGCTTCTGGACGTGCTGCTGCCGAATGTGGACTTCGTGTCGGTCGGTACGAACGATCTGACCCAATTCCTGTTCGCAGCCGACCGATCCAATCCTCGCCTGGCCGAGCGGTATGACTGGCTGTCTCCGGCGATCCTGCGTTTCCTTCGCCGGATCGTCCGCGCCGCCGAGGAGCATGAGGTGCCGCTGGCGGTGTGCGGGGAAATGGGCGGTCGGACGCTCGAGGCCATGGCGCTGATCGGGATCGGCGTGAAGAGGCTGTCGATAACGCCGGCTGCGGTGGGGCCGATCAAGGCGATGATCCGATCGCTCGATCGGGGCGCCATCGCCAGGGAAATGGAGAAGGTCCTGAAAAATCCACCGAAGGACCTTCGCGCGACTTTGACGCGCTGGGCGGATCGCCACGGGGTGGCAACGGTCTAGCACCCCGACGCGCTCCGGCACTTCCCTGCTTGCCATTGGTTGACAGGACACCGCGTGGCGATGATGAGTTTGAACGCAACAGCGATTACGGGGACGAAATAGTTTGATGGCGGACCAGGACTTCGACAGCCACTCGATTGGCGATCGACTTCGCCAGACTCGCGAGGCCAAAGGCATGAGCCTGGACGAGATTGCGAGCCAGACCCGAATCCCGATCCGTCACCTTCAGCACATCGAACGGGAAGAGTGGGACGCGCTTCCCGCCACGACCTACTGTATCGGCTTTGCAAAGGCCTATGCCAATGCGGTCGGCCTTGACGGCCCAGAAGTTGCGCGCGAGCTTCGCGACCGGCTGGGCGGCACCAGAACTCGTGCTCCGGCGCCGGAATATTACGAGCAGGCGGACCCTGCTAGGGTACCGCCCAAGTCGACTTTGCTCATCGCGGCCGTCGTCCTGGTCGTCTTTCTCGTCGGCTACATGCTCTGGCGGAGCACTCTCGACAATGAGCCAGCCGCCACCGGGGTGGAAGTCGCGGTTCCCGAGACGAGCGCGCCGCCGCAGGCTCAACCCGGCCAGCCTCAGCCTCTTCAGCCGCAAGCTGTGGCCGGCCAGCCAGTGACTCTGGTGGCGACGGAGGAAGTCTGGCTTCGGGTCAGCGACGGCGGCAATTCAGTGTTCGAAGGGATTCTCCAGCCCGGCCAGCGGTTCCCGATCCCGGCGACGGCTCAAAGCCCCGTCGTCCGAACGGGCAGGCCTCAGGTTCTGCGGATCCTGGTCGGCGAGCGCGACATCGGCCCGATCGAGCCGGTCGAGCGAACCATAGACAATGTCAGTCTCAGAGCCGAGGATCTCGCGGCGCGAGTCCAGAATCCAGGCGCCCCGCCACCGCAGACTCGATAGATTCGGGCGCGCTTAAGGCTGGCGACAGATTCCATCCGCGAATAGGATGGTCCTGAATTTGCGGTTGCGGGGTTGGTTCATGCGTATTCGTCTTCTTGGCCTCATCATGCTCGCGACGGTCGCAGCTCCGGCGGTGCCGGCATTTGCCCAGCGGGAAGTGCCTGTCGAGCGGCGGGTCGATCGTCTCGAGCAGGAGATGCGGGCGGTACAGCGTCGCGTCTTTCCCGGCGGCAGGGCACAAACCATTGAGCCTGAGATCCAACCTCAGGTCGACGTTATTCAGCCGTCCGCTTCGGGCGACGCGCTGGGGAATCTGGTGGAGCGGGTCAATTCCCTCGAATCGCAGCTTCGGACCCTGACCGGACAGGTCGAAGAGCAGGGGAACAGCACCCGCCAGATGGAGCGGGAGATGGAGCGGCTGCGCGCCGATCTGCAGGCACGGATCGATCGCCTCGAACAACAAGCGCGCCCGGTCGAGCCGACCACTGCGCCCGCGGAAGAGCCGGAGCAGTCCGAGGCCGAACCGGCAGAGCCCGATACCACGGAGACCGCCACCGGCGCCGCGGATGCAGCCGAAGCCGCCTATAATGCGGGTTTCCGGTTGTGGACGGCCGGCGATTTCGCGGCGGCGGCGACGGCCCTCGAAGCGGTGGGAACACGTTATCCCTCGAGCCGATGGGCCAGCTGGGCGCGCAATCTTCATGGCCGCGCCTTGCTCGACGACGACAAGCCGGCCGCTGCGGCGCGAGTCCTGCTCGCCAATTACGAGGGAAATCCTCGGGGCGAGCGAGCCGCGGACAGCCTTTATTTCCTCGGTCAGGCGCTGACGCGCCTGAACCGCCGGACCGAGGCCTGCCGGGTCTATGACGAACTCGAGCGCGTCTATCCGCAGATGCGCGACTTCATCCGCAGCCGGTTGCCGCAGGCGCGGACCGCGGCGCGGTGCTCGGCTGGCTGAGCCATCGCGCGCGCTCAGCTTCCGCCCCAGACGATCAGGTCCTAGGCTGGGCCGATGAGCGGGCTGAGCCCTCCGGTGGAAGCCGTCGAGCGCTTTCGGAGCGATCTGGAATCATTGATTGGCGGTGCTCCGGTCATGCTCGGCCTTGCCGTGTCTGGGGGAGCGGACAGCCTGGCCCTGCTTCTCCTCGGCCATGCCGCTCTTCCTGGACGGGTGAAGGCGGCGACCGTCGATCATGGGCTCCGGGCCGAAGCCATGCAGGAAGCCGCCTTCGTTACCTCGACCTGCGCCCGGCTTGGAGTGGCGCACGAGATCCTTCGGCCGTCCGCGCCGATCGAGGGCAATGTCCAGTCCGGGGCGCGGCAGGCCCGTTACGCTTTGCTGGAAGAATGGCGACGGGGGCAAGGTCTGGACTGGATCGCGACCGCCCATCACGCCGACGATCAGGCGGAGACCTTGCTGATGCGGCTCAATCGCGGTTCCGGAGTCGCCGGCCTCTCGGGGGTCCGAGCCGTGAACCGGCATGTCGTCCGGCCCTTGCTCGGCTGGCGGCGGAGTGAACTCGCGGAGATCGTGGCGTCATCGGGCCTTGAGGCGGTTGCCGATCCCAGCAATTCGGACGATCGCTTCGATCGGGTCCGGCTGCGCAGGCAGCTCGGCGAAGCGGAGTGGATCGACACGCTCGCCGTTGCCCGAAGCGCCGCCGCCCTGGCGGAAGCCGAAGCTTCCCTCGAATGGGCGGCCGATCGGATCTGGACGGAGCGCGCCGTTCGATCAGCGGCCGGGATCCGGCTCGACCCCGCGGACCTCCCGACGGAGCTGCGCCGCCGGCTGGTGGCCCGTGCGCTGGACCATTTCGCCCCAGGCGCCGCGCCCCGCGGGGATGCGCTCAGCCGCTTCATCGCCGCGCTCGACGCCGGCAATGTCGCCACCCTGGCCGGAGTGAAGGGCAAGGGTGGGCGCGTTTGGGAATTCAGTCTTGCGCCGCCTCGTAAAGGCTGAAGACGCCCATCGGACAACAATGTTGTTCCGGCCTTGTCCGATCGGTAAGTGCACGTTCACCCGCGCATGCTACATTGCGTGCCGCAGCGGACCTCCTATTTAGGAGGCTGACAGGCGCGAAGGCCGCCCTTCTGGACCTTCGCAACGACCGGTGATGGGAATATCTGATGGCTGACGATAATCGGCAAGGCGGCGACAAGGAGCCTTCGGGCAACAACTGGATGAAGAGCCTGCTGATATGGGCCGGCATCCTTCTCGCCTTGGTCCTGTTCGTGCAGGTCATGGGCGGCGGCGCGACCAGGTCGGCCGAGGCCATGCCTTATTCAGAGTTCCTCAACCGGGTCGAGGAGGGTTCGGTCAAGCAGGTCGTGATCGGCCAGGAAGTCATCACTGGCCGGCTCACCAATAACGAGACGTTCCGAACCAACGCCCCGCCTCAGGATTCCGCCTTGATCCAGCGGTTGCGCGAACATGACGTTTCCTTCGCGGCCGAGCCGGAAGCGACGACGTCGGTGTGGCTGATCCTTCTTTACCAGTCGCTCCCGTTCCTCCTGATCCTCGGAATCGCCTTTTTCGTCATGCGGCAGATGCAGAAGAATGCCGGCTCCGGCGCCATGGGCTTTGGTCGTTCCAAGGCGAAGCTCCTGACCGAGAAGCATGGCCGAGTCACCTTCGACGACGTCGCCGGTATCGACGAGGCCCGCGAGGAGCTTCAGGAGATCGTCGAGTTTCTCAAGGACCCCACCAAATTCGCACGCCTCGGCGGCAAGATCCCCAAGGGCGCCTTGCTGGTCGGCTCGCCCGGTACCGGCAAGACCCTGCTCGCGCGGGCGATCGCGGGCGAAGCCAATGTGCCGTTCTTCACCATTTCGGGCTCCGACTTCGTCGAGATGTTCGTCGGTGTCGGTGCGAGCCGGGTGCGCGACATGTTCGAGCAGGCGAAGAAGAATGCGCCCTGCATCGTCTTCATCGATGAAATCGACGCGGTCGGCCGCCATCGGGGCGCCGGCCTGGGCAACGGCAATGACGAGCGCGAGCAGACTCTGAACCAGCTGCTTGTCGAGATGGATGGCTTCGAATCGAATGAAGGCATCATCATCATCGCCGCCACCAACCGTCCTGACGTCCTCGATCCGGCCTTGCTGCGACCGGGCCGCTTCGACCGGCAGGTGGTCGTCCCGCGGCCCGACATCGATGGCCGCGAGAAGATCCTGGCCGTCCACATGAAGAAGGTGCCGCTTGCGCCTGACGTCGACGCACGGACGATTGCTCGCGGAACGCCGGGTTTCTCCGGGGCCGATCTCGCCAACCTCGTCAACGAAGCGGCCTTGCTCGCCGCTCGGATGGGCAAGCGCCTGGTCGCGATGAAGGAGTTCGAGCTGGCCAAGGACAAGGTCATGATGGGCGCCGAGCGCAAGTCGATGGTCATGACCGAGGAAGAGAAGAGGGCGACCGCCTATCACGAGGCAGGGCATGCTCTCGTCTCGCTCCACGTCGATGGCTGCGATCCGCTCCACAAGGTGACGATCATTCCGCGCGGCCGGGCCCTCGGGGTCACCTGGAACCTGCCGGAGCGGGACCGTTATTCGATGTCGATGAAGCAGATGAAGGCGCGGCTCGCCTTGTGCTTCGGCGGCCGCATCGCCGAGCAGCTGATCTACGGCCAGGACGCGCTCAACACCGGCGCTTCGAACGATATCCAGCAGGCGACCGACATGGCTCGGTCGATGGTGATGGAATATGGCATGAGCGAGAAACTCGGCTGGCTGCGTTACCGCGACAATCAGGAAGAGGTGTTCCTCGGCCACAGCGTCGCCCGCAGCCAGAGCGTTTCGGAGGAAACCTCGCGCCTCATCGACCAGGAGGTTCGCCGCCTGGTCGAGGAAGGCGAGGGAACGGCCCGCAAGGTCCTCACTGAAAATCTCGATGAGCTTCACCGGCTGGCCGGTGCCTTGCTCGAATTCGAGACGCTGACGGGCGAGGAATCGAAGCGGGCGATCAAGGGCGAGGACATCGGGCGTGAAAATCCCAGCGACCGACCGCCGCTTACGCCGGTCGCGGGCTCGACGATCCCGAGCACGCGTCGTCCACGCGGCGGTATTGGCGGTCCGGCACCGCAGGGCGCCTAGTCGTCGCGGCGGCGAATTCCTGGCTCGCCGCGCGTCACCCACTTCTGTCCGCTGACGGCGCTTCTCTAACCGAGCGCACCGATGCCGAGCAGCAGCACGAAGAATATGGTTGCGGTCATGAAGCAGAAGTTGACCAGGATGAAGGTGCGCAAAAGCGCGCTTCCCCAGCTTAGCTGATAGGCCTGTTTCAGCTGCCGGAGGATGTGAACCGGCGGGACGAATATGGCCGCCAGGGCAATGACCGCACTGGGCGCACCGGCAAATCCCAGCACTGTGAGCAGGATCGCGAACAGCGACATGAACGCCAGTGAATAAGTGACGAAGATCGTGTGATCGTAGAACCGGAAACGGCGCGTCCAGAAGAACAAGAGCCAGACGAACGGCACCGACAGCGGAATCAGCAGCCAGGAAAATTTGTAACCGTTATTCTGGAGCTTGTAGAGCGCGAGCCCGGGATTTTCGTTGAACTTCTTCAGGCCGACGTCGAGCCGTGCCCAGCCGGTCTTGAACTGGCTCCCGGAATTGTCGTCCCCGGTAAGACCCATCCGGGTCCGGACATTGTCGATCTCGCCGAGCTGCCGGCGAAGATCCGCCTCGCGGCGGTCGAGATCGGTCTCATTGGCCGGGCGGCCCTCGAGGTTGACGGTCTCACCTCGGGCGAGCTCGGCCCGGTCCTCCCGCACCTCGCTTATTTCGCTCACGAGCTCCTGACGCGCGACTTCGAGCGCGCGCCGGGGCTGGATGCCGCTTTCGAGGCTGCTGAGCGAAAGGCCATAGATCTGAAGCACGGCGAACATCAGGAACACTGCGAACAGGAACATTCCCATCGGCGAGACGAACTTGGCGCGCTCGCCATGGACATAGCGGCGGGTCAGTTCGCCCGGTCGCCACGCGAGCAGCGGCAAGGTGCGCCAGAATTTCCCATCCAGGTGGAGAACGCCGTGAACCAGATCGTGCCCGATCGCCGTGATGGTGCGGTGGACATGGCCCTTTTGGCCGCACATCCGGCAATAAGGGCCCGTCAGTTCGGCTCCGCAGTTGCGGCAATGGGTGTCGCTCTCGCCGGCCGCTTCGCCGGCCTGCGGCTCCACCGTGCGTGCCAGCAGCCCGCCCGTCACCGCGTCGCCAACCCCGTCGATCCCGCTCATCGGCCCCCTATCGTGGCTGGTTATGGCTCAGCGCGAGCGCTCCGTCGAGGTCGTTCGCTCCATGCGCCGGCCGTGCTATCGCCGGCCGATGAAATCGACCGGACTCCTCGGCGGATCCTTCAATCCGGGCCATCGGGGCCACCGTCATGTCAGCCTCGAAGCCATCAGCCAGCTCGGCCTGGACGAGGTTTGGTGGCTGGTCTCGCCCGGCAACCCGCTCAAGGTGGATCAGGGGATGGCGCCGTTCAAAGCAAGGTTCGTTTCGGCCCATCGTGCGGCGCGGCTCGGGCCTTTGAAGGTCACCGCGCTCGAGCGCGATCTCGGCACCCGCTACACGATCGATACCTTGCGCAAGCTGGTCCGGCGTTATCCGAAGCGCCGCTTCCTGTGGCTGATGGGCGCAGACAATCTTGCCGAGTTCCATCGCTGGCGCGATTGGCGCGAGATCGCCCGAATGGTTCCGATTGCGGTGGTGACTCGTCCCGGCTATCATGGCCGGGCCCTGACGGCTCCCGCCATGGGCTGGCTGCGTCGCTTCGTCCGGCCCGCAGCCGAGGTTCGGCAGTGGACGGGATGGAGATTGCCGGCGATCGTGCTGCTTAGCGTTCCGCCCGACCCGACCTCCGCCACCGCCATCCGTGCCGCCGATCCGCAATGGCACGAAACCGTCATGAAATCGTTCAACCCAGAGGCTATACGCGACGGCGTGACGCGGAAGCCCTTGTCCGGAAGGAGGCCATTTGCCCGCACCCGCACCCGCTCCGCCCACTGACGGAGCCGACGAACAGGCCGAGACGCTCCATGATCTCGTCCTCCGTTCCCTCGACGACGACAAGGCGCTCGACGTCGTCTCGATCCCGCTCAGCGGAAAATCCAACATTGCCGATTATATGGTGATCGCCAGTGGCCGGTCGACCCGACAGGTCGCGGCGATGGCCCAGAAACTCGCCGAGCGGGTCAAGCAGGAATTGTCCCGAAATGTTCGGATCGAGGGCCTGCCGGTCGCTGACTGGGTGCTGATCGACGCCGAGGACGTGATCGTTCACATCTTCCGGCCCGAGGTGCGCAGCTTCTACAATCTGGAGAGAATGTGGGCGTTCGAAGAACGTCCGCCGGCGGCCGCCAGCCACTGATGTGCTGCTCCACATAATCGCGCGTGGGAAGATCGGCCGGGGGCCCGAGTCGGAGCTTGTCGATCGTTATCTCCAGCGCGTGAATTGGCCGACGAAGATCACCGAACTACCCGATCGGGGTGGCCGAATGCCGCCGGCTGCCGACAACACCGTCAATATCCTTCTCGACGAGAAAGGCGAGCAACTGAGCTCGCTCGAATTCGCCGGTCGGCTGGAGCGATGGCGCGACGACGGCAAACGCGAAGCCCGCTTCCTGATCGGCGCTGCCGACGGGTTCAGTCAGGTTCAAAGGGGCGAGGCCGACTTGCTCCTCGCCTTCGGCCGCGCCACCTGGCCTCATCTGCTCGCCCGGTCGATGCTCGCCGAGCAATTGTGGCGGGCGACAAGCATCCTTGCGAACCACCCTTATCATCGCGAAGGGTGACGCGATGAGAACGAAGCTTCTGCTTTCATGCACTCTGCTTTGCGCTGGAGCCGGGGTCGCCGCCGGGGCCGCGTCCCGAAGCCCTGACGTGGCGGCGCTGGCGCAGGCCAGGGCCGAGGCCCGGCAGGCTGCCGAGCAGTCCGAAAGGCTTGAGCTTCAGGCGCGGCGCGCGACCGGGCAGGCGCAGCGGGCCCGGGCGGCGGCGGCGGCAGCGGCGGCGAGGATCGAAGCGGCAGAGGCGGGTCTGACGGCTGCCGAACGCCGAATAGAGATCATCATGAGGCTTCAGTCGGCGCATCGGGCCCGGCTCGCCGAACGGCAGCAGCCGCTCGTCCGGCTTACGGCCGCCCTCCAGGTGATGGCCCGGCGGCCGGCCGCATTGGCCCTGGTCCAGCCTGGCTCAATGGACAATCTCGTCCGAGTTCGATCACTGCTTGCGGTGACGGTGCCGGAAGTCCGGCGGCGGACCGCTGTTCTTCGCGCGGAGGTCGAGCGAAGCGAAAAGCTTCGGCAGCAGGCGCAGCAGGCGCGCGTCGATCTTCTGGCGAGCCGCGCAGATTTGCAGCGACGGCGGACGGAATTCGCGGAGATCGAAGCAGAGCAAAGAGCGCGTTCACGAACCCTGTCGGGACTTGCGCTTACCGAGTCCGATCGGGCGCTGGTGCTCGGCGAGGAGGCGCGCGGTTTGGCACGGCGGATCGGCACCCGCGGCGATCAGGCCCGGCTTGCGGCCAGCCTCGCCGCTTTGGGCGCACCGCTTCCAAGGCCCGGCAGCCGCGGCGAGGGGCAATCATCGGAACACATTGTTTATCGGCTGCCGGTCACCGGCCGGTTGCGCACCGGCGTCGGTGAAATTTCGGAAGGTGGAGTCCATGCAAGGGGCCTCACCTTCGCTACCGCGCCCGGCGCCCGGATCGTCGCGCCTGCGCCCGGCCGGATCATCCACGCCGCTCCCTTCCGTCGTTATGGCTATGTCATCATCATCGATCATGGCGGCGGCTGGCTGACGGTCATCACCGATCTTGCCACCGCTCGGGTCGCGTCTGGACAAATGGTGCGCCCCGGGGACCTCATCGGCTTTGCCGGTGAGAATGATCCGCACGTGAGCGTCGAATTGCGGCGAGACGGTCGGCCGGTACCTCTTGCGCAGTTCGTCGCCGCCTGAGGTCGTTCATCGCTGGTTGCTTTTCGCTGGACTAAATTCGCGGTAGAAGCCGTCTTCATGAATCAAGCCGGGAACCCAATGTCCAGCAATCTTCTCCGTTCGCTCGGGCTCGTCGGCGCTGTCGCCTTCATTCCCGCTACCACCGCCGCACTCGCTCAGGTCGACGTCAATTCCTATCGGGAAGTCGATCAGTTCATGAGCGTCCTAGAGCGGGTAAAGTCGGAATATGTCGACCAGGTGGACGACGCCACTCTGATCCGCGGCGCGATCGACGGAATGCTCGCCAGTCTCGATCCCCATTCCTCCTATCTGGACGCGCGCGGCTTCGAGAGCCTGATGAGCACGACCGACGGGGAATATGGCGGTCTCGGGCTTACGGTGACGCTGGAGGACGGCGCAGTGAAGGTCATAGCGGCGTCGCGCGAGACGCCGGCCGACCGGGCCGGGATCAAACCCGGTGACTTCATCACCCACATTGACGGTCAGCTCTTCTACGGCGGAACTCTCGACGAAGCGGTCGAGAAGATGCGCGGCGCCCCCGGCACCAGCGTGAAGATCACGATCGTGCGGCCAGGCCGCGACCGGCCTTTCGACGTCAATATCACTCGCGCCATCATCGATATTCCGGCGGTCCGTTCGGAAGTGCGTGACCGCGTCGGAATCCTCACCGTCACGACCTTCAACCGCAATACGACGGAGGCCACCCAGCAGGCGATGGCCGCGATCGAGCGTGAGCTCGGCGGGCCGCCTTTGGGTTACATCCTCGACTTGAGGTCGAATCCGGGCGGACTCCTCGACCAGGCGGTCGGCCTTTCGGATCTATTCCTCGAGCGGGGCGAAGTCGTTTCCCAGCGTGGCCGGCGGCGTTCCGATATCGAGCGTTATTATGCGCGGCCCGGTGACGCGGCGAAGGGGCGTCCAGTGATCGTGCTTGTCGATGCCGGAAGCGCTTCTGCCGCCGAGATCGTCGCCGCAGCGCTTCAGGATCATCGCCGCGCCGTGGTGATGGGTGAGCGCAGTTTCGGCAAGGGATCCGTCCAGACTTTGATCCCGCTCGGCCGGGGCGACACCGCGTTGCGGCTGACCACGGCTCGTTACTTCACCCCCTCGGGCCGTTCGGTTCAGGAAGGCGGAATCACCCCCGACATCGAGGTGCCGCAGCTTTCCGACCCGGATTATCGATCCCGGACGCGCGTGCGCGAATCGGACCTTCGCCGTCACCTCGTCAATGAAGCGGGAGTCGAGGACAACGTCATCCAGGAGGATAACAATCCCGATCCGCGTTTTGCGGCTACCGCCGAGGAGCTGGAGCAAAGGGGCATCGAAGATTTCCAGCTTCATTATGCGCTTCAGACCGTCTCCCGCCTGGCGCGGCTCCAACCGGCCCGCGCCCCGGCCCGTTCCGGCCGCTGATCGTCAGCATGGCTTCCGGGTTGGCCGCTCCTGATCGGAGCCTGGAGCCTTTCCGCTTGGCGCGGATCCTGAGCTTGATCGTTCCGGCGGCCCTGCTCGCCGGCGCCTTCGCCTTCGAATATGTTGGCGGCCTTCCGCCTTGCGAGATGTGCTGGTGGCAGCGTTGGGCCCACATGGCGGCCGTCGCTTTCGCCATTTCCGCCTTCGCAGCCGGTCGGCTCCCGGATCGCGGCCGAAGCTTCGTCTGGCTTGCGGCCATTGCCATTCTCGTCAGTGGTGCCGTCGGCGCCTATCATGCCGGCGTCGAGGCGGACCTGTTCGAGGGCTTCACCCAATGTACCGCCACCGGCAGCCGAAGCCTGGCGGAGATCATGGCCACCCCGCTGGTGCGCTGCGACGAGGTGCCCTGGCAGCTCTTCGGAATCTCGATGGCTGGCTGGAATGCGATCCTTTCCGTCCTTTCCGCGTTGTTGATATTGTGGCTGAGCCTGAAACCCTCTCGCACCCACCGTTGACCCCTGCCTCCCCCGGATGGCGGCCCGGCGATGCACGGCCCGACATTGCGTCTATGCTCCGCGTCGACCAGGCCGGCGAATATGGCGCCACCCGAATCTATGCCGGGCAATTGGCGGCGCTCGGCGACAGCCAACCGGCGTCGCGGCTGATCGCCAGCATGGCCGCCCAGGAACAGAAGCATTTGCAGCATTTCGACGCCTTGCTCGCCGAGCGCGGTGTCCGACCGACTTTGCTTCAGCCGTTTTGGCGGATCGCTGGTCACGCTCTCGGGGCTACGACCGGCCTGATCAGCCCGGCCGCCGCAATGGCCTGTACGGCGGCTGTGGAGGACGAGATCGATCTCCATTATTCGGACCAGCTTCACGCTTTGGGCGCCGACCATCCCGAGCTCTCCGAGAAGATCGGAGAGTTTCAGGCCGACGAACGTTCTCACCGCGACACCGCGATAGAAGCGGGCGCGCAGGACAGTTTCGGATACCCGATATTATATTCGGTAATCCGCGCCGGTTGTCGTATCGCGATCGAGCTTTCGAAAAGGATCTGAATCATGCGTGCGCTGTTCGTTCTCGTCGCTTTTGCCGCCGCCTCGCCGGCGCTGGGTCAGCAAGCAGGCGTTCCAGCCCCCGAGGCGGCCCAGGCCGCTCCCACCGCGCCGCCGGTCAATGTCGACGACATCCCGGTCAACCAGCTGATCGTCTACGGGGATGACGCGTGTCCGAGCACGGAAGAGGAGATTACCATCTGCGTGCGTCTGACCGAGGATGATCGCTACCGGATTCCCGAGACTCTGCGCAACAATCCCAACGATCCCGCCAACCAGAGCTGGACGAATCGCGCGATCGAATTGAGCTATGTCGGGCGGACCGGAATCGGCAGCTGCACCCCGGTCGGCCCTGGCGGCACCGCCGGCTGCTTCAACCAGATCGTCCAGCAGGCCCGCGCCGAACGGGCCGGAAGCGAGCAGGTCAACTGGAACCGTCTGATCGAGGAGGCGCGGCAGGAGCGGCTCAGTCAGATCGACGCCGCCGCTCGTGCCGAGGAAGAGGCCGAGCGCCCGCCTCAATAAGGATAATCGACGACCGGTACATCAGCCGCTTAGCGACTTTCATGCTCAGCCGGCGATCAGGCGGGTTCCATTTCGGCGGCCACAGTATGCGATATCCAGCCGCCGCCCAAAATCCGGTCGTCCTGATAGATCACCGCGGCCTGACCGGGGGCCACACCATATTCGGGGCGTTCGAAATGGACCTTTGCTGCACCTTCGGCGGTCAGCGATGAGTCCAGGCGGGCCGGAACGGGTTTCGCAAGCGACCGAACCTTTACAGTCAGACCTTCGGTCTGGTTTTCGCCGAGCCAGTTGAGGCCATCGAGTTCGGCAGACCGCACTGCCAGCGCTTGCTTCGGCCCAACCACAACCCGGCCACTTTCGGGTTCGAGGCGCAAGACGTAGAGCGGTTCGGACTGACCGCCGATCTCGAGCCCTCGACGCTGGCCGACGGTGAAATGGATCAGCCCGCGGTGAATCCCGAGCTGACGTCCCTCGCGGTCGACGATCTCGCCGGGCCGAGCAGCGTCGGGGCGGACTTTCTCGACTATACGCGCATAGTCACCATCGGGAACGAAACAGATGTCCTGGCTGTCGGGCTTCTCCGCGACGGACAAAGCGAGCTCTCGGGCTATTTCCCGGACGGCCGGCTTCGGCAGGTCGCCCAACGGAAAGCGCAGATAATCCAGCTGCTCACGCGTTGTTGCGAAAAGGAAATAGCTCTGATCGCGGGCCGGATCCAAAGCGCGATGAAGTTCAGGTCCATTGGCGCCGATGGCTCGCCGCACATAATGGCCGGTTGCGAGGCAATCGGCGCCGAGGTCCCTGGCGAGGCTCAGCAAGTCGGTGAACTTGACGCCCTGGTTGCAAGATATACACGGAATCGGCGTCCTGCCGCGGACATATTCATCGGCGAATCGCTCGATGACGCTATCCCGAAACCGGCTCTCATAGTCGAACACGTAATGGGCAATTCCGAGCCGGTCCGCCACGGTCCGCGCGTCATAGATATCCTGGCCAGCGCAGCAGGTCCTGGAGCGACCAACCACCTCGCCATGGTCGTAGAGCTGAAGGGTCACGCCGATAACTTCGGCACCGGATCGGGCGGCCAGCGCGGCCACGACCGAGCTGTCGACGCCGCCGGACATGGCAACGACGATTCGGGCCCGGCCGATTGGCCGGTCGAGCTGGAAGTCTGGCTGCATCTTGATCCTTACATAAGGCGGCCTGACCCGGACGCCACCCCAAGGCGGCCTTTACCCCCTATTCACCCTCTTCCGCTATCGACTCGGGAAATGGACATGTCATTTCCCATTCGCGTTCGGCGACTTGCGATGGATCGGCAAGCCGGGAAGCTCGACTTCTCGGTGTTGACGGCGGCGCTCGCGGCGCAGCGGGCGCTCAGCGACGCGGGTCATGGGGTGGAAAATCCGGTCGTTCCGCCGCCGGAGGAAGAGGCTCTGGTCGAGCTGGTTCTGGCGGGGCCGCGGTGGCGACAGGCGGCATCGATGCAGCAGGGCTGTTTCAGTCGTGCCGAAGCGGGGCGTCGAAACAATGACCTGTAAAGGCCTGTCACCGGAAAATTTACCTTGGCACTTTAGCCTTCCTTCAACGCTCGGCGGCTATGACGACTGGGGCAACGGCGGCGCCGCCGGGCAAAATGGGTAATTGAGGTTGGAATGATCGAGAATCAGAAAATTCGCCCCGCTCACGTCATTGGTCCCCTTGGGGAGCCACTTACGGTGGACAGCCTGCCACCTCCGGGCACGACGCGCTGGGTCGTGAGACGCAAGGCCGAGGTCGTGTCTGCGGTAAATGGCGGACTGCTCAGCGTCGACGAGGCGTGCGAACGATATGGTCTTACCCTGGAAGAATTTGCAAGCTGGCAGCGGGCGGTCGACCGGTCAGGCATGCCAGGTCTTCGGGTGACCCGAATCCAGCATTATCGATCCCTCTACGAACGCCAGCAGAAATATTGACTGGTGAGCGGCCCCACAGGCCGCTTCAACACGCTTCCGAAATGATCTAGGTCCTTCATGGCCTGTACTCGGCTCGTCCGAATGCAGGAACCAGACTGGCCGTGACGCGTCTTAGGATCGGATCGCCGCTGTAACCATTCGGTTGGTCGGCACCGAACGACAGGAGGGAAGCTATGATAAATATTCTTATTTGGGTGGTGATCGGGGGCATCATCGGCTGGCTCGCCAGTCTGGTCATGCGGACCGATGCGCAGCAGGGTATCCTGCTCAACGTCGTCGTCGGCATCGTCGGCGCGTTCCTCGGTGGCCTCGTCTTCAGTGGTGGCGACCTGGGTGCGGCCCGTCCGGACGATATCACGTCCTTCCTCGTGGCTCTCGTCGGCGCGATCGTTCTTCTGGCGATCGTCAACCTCTTCCGCCGGGGACGAGTTCGCTAATATACATTGAGATAACGAGAAGAGGGGCCGCCTGGGAGACCGGGCGGCCCTTTTTCATGCCTGCTATCGTCTTGCGACCAGTCGATACGCGAAGAGGATCACGATCGCGCCGACGATCGCGGCGAGAAATCCTGCGCCTTCGCCGGCGCTGTACCAGCCCAGTTGCTGCCCCAGGAAGCCCGCCAGAACCGCCCCGGCAATGCCGATGATCATCGTCACCAGGCAACCGCCTGGATCGCGGCCCGGCGTCACCGCCTTGGCGATCGCACCGGCGATGAGGCCGATCACGATCCACGCCAGCCACCCATAATCCGCCATATATTCAGACATGACCTTCTCCTTTCGCTCCGCGTACCCCACATTCAGCCTTGGTAAAGTCGAAACAACACTATTAAGGGCCGGTTCCCGCGCGCGAAATAGGGCCGCCGAGCCCCTGCGCGTTAATGGGCTTGTTCCAAGTGATGTATTCGGGTAACACAGCGGCGAACTCCTGGCCGGGTGCCGTTTTGTCTGAGTGGGGATGATGAAAGCGATGAACTTCGAGTCGACAAAGTGGCGCAGGGAAGCGCTCGACGATGTGATCGTCGATGAGGACACCCTCGCGCGGCGCCGGCGCCGCAAGCAAATCATCATCGCTCTTGCGGTCGTCGGCCTGCTCGCGATCCTGGCGGTCCTGTTCCTTGGCGGCAGCGGCGAAAAGGCCGCGGCTCCTGAGGGCGAAGAAGGGCAATCGCTGCCTGCGGTTACGGTCATCGTCCCAGGCCGTCAGGACATCCCGGCGGTCATGAGCGCGACCGGTTCGCTGGCCGCTCGGCGGGATTTGCCCGTCGGCGTTCCGGGCGAAGGTGGCCAGGTGGTTCGGGTGCTGGCGGAGCCGGGCCAGTGGGTTGGCGCGGGGCAGACCCTGGCGGTCATCGATCGCTCGGTTCAGTCTCAGGAATCGGCTCAGCTCGCCGCTCAGATAGAGGTGAATCGCGCCGATCTGAGGCTTGCCCAGAGCGAGCTCGACCGGGCCCAGGCCCTGGTCTCGCGCGGCTTCATCAGCCAGGCGGATCTCGATCGCAAGCGCGCCACGAGAGATGCGGCCGCTGCGCGTGTTCGAGTCGCTCAGGCACAGCTCGGAGCGAGCCGTGCCCGAATTGGCCGACTCGACGTTCGCGCGCCCGCCGCAGGCCTCATTCTCGATCGCAACGTCGAGGCAGGGCAGGTCGTTGGGGGCGGCTCGGGGCCGTTGTTCCGAATCGCCCAGGGCGGCGAAATGGAAGTGCTTGCGCGGCTTCCCCAGACCGACCTCGCCCGCCTCAGCGTAGGCGTGCCGGCGACGGTGACACCGGTCGGCTCGGACCAGAGTTATCAAGGACAGGTCTGGCAGGTCTCTCCGATCATCGATCCGCAGACCCGACAGGGCGAAGCGCGCATTCGCGTCCCCTATAATCGGGAACTACGCCCCGGTGGCTTCGCCTCGGTGGAAATTCGCGCCGGTTCGACGACGGCGCCGTTGCTGCCGGAATCGGCCGTCCTCACGGACGACGCCGGCACCTATGTGATGATCGTCGGGCCGAACAACACGGTCGTTCGCCGGCCGGTCCGGATCGCTCGGGTGACCGATGGCGGAGTCGTCATCGGCGAAGGCCTGAGCGGGAACGAGCAGATCGTCGAGTCGGCCGGCGCCTTCCTCAATGCCGGCGAGCGTATCCGTCCGGAACGGCGCGTCCGCCGCTAGGCGGCAAGCAGTGGAGCTGATCTAAGATGCGTAACATCTCGGCCTGGGCGATCCGGAACCCCGTCATTCCGATCGTCCTGTTCACCTTCCTGCTTGCGATGGGCCTGTTCGCGTTCCGGGACATGGACATCAACCTCAATCCGGACGTCACTTCGCCGGCCGCGAACGTGTCGATCAGCCAGCCCGGGGCGTCGCCGCCGGAACTCGAGATACAGATCACTCGGCGAGTCGAGGCGGCGGTGCGGGGGATCAACGGCGTCAACGAGATCAACTCGACGATCCGCGAGGGAAATAGCAGCACGTTCATCAGCTTCGAGATCGGCACCCCGGTCGACCGCGCCGTATCGGATGTCCGCGACGCCGTCGCCCGAATCCGCGGCGATCTTCCTGAAGGAATTCTGGAGCCGCAAGTCGAGCGGATCGATTTCACCGACGAGCCGATCGGCTATTTCTCCGCCCAAAGTACCGCGATGACGGTCGAGCAATTGAGCTGGTATATCGACGACACGCTGAACCGCCGGCTGATGGGCGTCGAGGGTGTTTCGGTCGTCAGCAGGACCGGCGGCGTGAGCCGCGAGATCCGGGTCGAGCTCGATCCCGTGCGGATGCAGGCGCAAGGGGTCACTGCGTCGCAGATCAATCAGGCGCTCCGACAGGTAAACCTCAACGCCGCGGGCGGCCGCGCCGAGATCGCCGGTTCCGAACAATCGGTCCGGGTGATGGGCAGCGCCCTCAATGCTCACGATCTCGGCGAAAGCCAGATCTCCGTCGGCGGCCGAACGATTCGCTTGAACTCGATCGCAAACGTCCGCGACCAGTGGGCCGAACAGACCTCCTACGGCATCCAAAATGGCCGTCAGGTGGTCAGCTTCATGATCCAGAAGGCCAAGGGTTATTCGGACGTCACCGTCTACCACGACGTGCAGAAGGCGCTCGAGGAGCTTCACGACGAGGACCCGCGGGTCAGTTACACTCTGCTCTTCACCCCCGTGAAATATATCGAGATGCAGTACCATTCCTCGATGCGAGCGCTCGTCGAAGGCGCGCTGCTCGCGGTCGTGGTCGTCTTCATCTTCCTTCGCGACTGGCGGGCGACGTTGATCTCCGCCATCGCGATCCCGCTGTCGGCGATCCCGGCCTTCTGGTTCATGGACATGCTGGGGTTCACCCTCAACATGGTGACCTTGCTCTCGCTGAGCCTGGTCGCGGGCGTGCTGGTCGACGACGCGATCGTCGAGATCGAAAATATCGTCCGGCACATGCGAATGGGCAAATCGGCTTATCAGGCGTCGATCGACGCGGCCGACGAGATCGGACTGCCGGTGGTTGCGACGACCTTTTCGATCGTAGCCGTGTTCCTGCCGGTGGCGATGATGAGTGGACTCATCGGCCAATTCTTTATCAGCTTCGGCCTCACCATCGTCATCGCCGTCCTCATCAGCCTGGCCGTGGCGCGGATGATCACGCCGATGATCGCCGCTTATTTCCTGAAGGCCAAGGGCCATGCCAGCCATGGCGAAGGCTGGCTCATGGATCGCTATCTGTCGGTGCTCCGCTGGACCCTCGTCAACCGATGGAAATCGGTCTTCATCGGCATGGCCTGCTTCGCCCTGCAAATCGGCACCTTCATGATGCTCCCGGCGACGTTTCAGCCGGACACGGACGATGACACCGTACAGGTCTCCGTCGAGATGCCGCCAGGCGTTACCCTCGAGCAGACGCGGCTCGTCGCCAACCGCGCCGCGGACGTCGTCC
>DAINCA010000004.1:0-33688 GCA_036732645.1 Allosphingosinicella sp. | reverse complement strand
GCGACCGCACCTGCGCCGAGCACCGCCCCCTAGGATCTTGATCGTTTCAGACTGATCGAGCGCGCAGGCTTGCGCCGCGATCGGAAAGGCTCGCACCCGCAAGGCGGCCAAGCTTCGACCCCGCACCACCCATGCCAAAACAGGGCAGGTCGGAGCCGAAGGTCCGATCCTGAAGATCAGCGTCCCTGAGCCCGCCAGCGCTTGACGATCCGGCCAACCATGGCTTCCTCGTCGCCGCTCTGCTGCCACAGTTCCGAGAACATCGGATCCGACGAAGCCGGGCAACGATCACGCTCGAGATCATCGAAGGCAACCCGGATCGGGATCGACACGCCCTCGCCGCAGACGATGCATTCGCGATTTCGAAGGGCCGGGATCACGTCCAGGAAGCCGCGCGACCCTTCCGGCATGGCATTCTTCACGAACGCCTGGTCGCGATCGTTGTTGAGGCGCATCGCGATGATGGTGCCGCATTGCGAAAGCACGCCTTCGGCGAGATCGGACGGCCGCTGCGTGATCAGCCCGAGCGACACGCCATATTTACGACCCTCTTTGGCGATCCGCTCAAGGATCTTGCGCACCGCCTGGCCGTTTCCGGTCTTGTCGGCCGGGACGTAACGATGCGCTTCCTCGCAGACCAGAAGGACCGGCCGCTGGACTTCGTTGCGCGACCAGATGGCGTAATCGAAAACAAGACGCGACAGCACCGCGACGACGACCGAGACGATGTCCGACGGAACGCCGGAAACGTCGATGATCGAGATCGGCTTGCCCTTGGCGGGAAGTCGGAAGATCTTGCTGATGAACGACGCCATCTGATCGGCGATCAGCATGCCCGAGAACATGAACTGATAGCGCGGATCCGACTTGAGCTCGTCGATCTTGGTCTTCAGGCGCATGAACGGGGCGGTATCGGTCGCCTTGTTCAGCAGCCCCATTTCGTGGGTGATGGCGTTCGTCAGGTCCGAAAGGGCGTAGGGAATCGGGGAATCGACGGTCAGTTTGGTCAGGCCCTCGGCCGCGCGATTCTTGGACCGAGCGAGGAGCAGGCACTTGGCAAGAATGTCCATGTCGCACTGGCGGTCGGCACCCGTCGTGGTGATGAAAACCTCGCAATGCTCTTCGAAGTTCATCAGCCAGTACGGCATGGCCAGATTGTCGACGTTGAACAGTTCGCCGCAGCCCTTGAAGGCCGCGGAATATTCGCCGTGAGGATCGACCATCACGATGTGACCCTCGGGCGAGAGCTCGCAGATCCGGTGCATTATCAAGGCGGCGGCGGTGGACTTGCCGGTACCCGTCGAGCCCAGGAGCGCGAAGTGCTTGCCGAGCAACGCGTCGATATAAAGCGCGCCGCGGACATCCTTGGTCGGGTAGACGGTGCCGATCTCGATATGGGCATTTCCGTCGGCGGCGAACATCTGCTTGAGGTCGTTGCCGGTCACTGGGTAGACCCGGCTGCCGGGGACCGGATAAGCGGTGATGCCGCGCTTGAAATTGACCAGCTTGCCGGTCTGGGGATCTTCATCGCCTTCGCCCAGGAAATCGATGTCGGCCGCAACGACGCCGGCTTCGGCGTCGGTTACCTTGAGCCCGCGAACGTTGGCGAGAAGCCAGCGCCGGCCTGAATCGATCTTGATCTGGCTTCCGACCTGACCAGAATTGGCGACGCTCGGGTCCGGATCGTCGATCAATTCGGCGAGGCGCCGCCCTGAAATCTCGATCATTGCGCCGCTGCCGGCGATCTCGACGACCTGGCCAAGCGCCTCATGCTGCGAAACGAGGGTTCGACGCGGCGCCGACGTTTGCGGCACCGTCGTCCGCTCGCCATCGCCCTGCGGGAAAGTGTGAATATTAAGCCCGTCCATTTCGCCCCCGATCGCCTTGATGATCCTTGTAGGAGGCCGGATTATCGGAAACGGGTAAACAAGGCGTTTGCGACGATCAGGCGTATCGGCGATTGTAGACGGCGCTGGCGCCCCAGCCGAGCAATAAAGAAAGGGCGACGGCGATGATGCCATAGGCCAGTGACCAGCGCTCGGCCGCCTCGGCGACGAAGCGCTCGAAACCCAGTTTCTCGATATTGATCTCACGATCGGCGCCGGCGATGATCCGACCGTCTTTGATCAGGAAGGTCTCAGCGGTGTAGGTGCCGACAGGCACGCGGGCAGGGATCGCGATCCTCGCCCGGTAGAGGACGCCTTCGCTGATCGCGACGCCGTCCGGATATTCGACATAGACCTGCTGGCGTCGCCGAAGATCGATCAGTCCCTGCTCGAACCGCCGCATCACTTCCGGCGAGGCGCCCCCTCCCGGCGAAAGCTGCAGATTGTCGAGACCGAGTTCGTAGATCGCGGCGGTGCGCTCGTCGACGAGTTCGCTGATCGGGCGCGACGAAGCCACCGCATAATAAGCCGGCGCCGACCGGAACCGGACGCGCTCGACGTTCACCCAGATCCCGGCCACCTTCTGTTTTTCGCGGACGACGATCGGCTCCAGCGGGCCCTTCAGGACGACGGCGATGTCCGCGGCTTCATCCGGCGTTCGGCCGCCAGGATAGAGGATCGCGCCGAACAGGAGCAGCTCAGCACCGGTGAAGCTGTAGCGAATCTCGATTTCGCGCTGGGAGACGTCGGGAACGAGGCGGGGCTCCGCCTGGGCAAGCAAAAGCGGCGCAAGCAGAGCGACGGCCAAAGCGCGCAAACCCCTCACAGCATCTGCACCGTATAAATCTCTTCCGGCCGCCAGCCGAGCTGGAGCGCCATCCGCGCGGCGACGGCGAGAACCATGATCGCGAGGATCATCCGAAGCAGCTCAGGCTTCATCTTCTGGGCAAAACGGGCGCCATATTGGGCGCCGATGACGGAACCGAGCAGAAGCAGGCCGGCAAGAACGATATCGACCGATCGGGTGGTCGTGGCATGGACCAGGGTGGTTACTCCGGTCACGAAGAGGATCTGGAGCAAAGAGGTACCGACGACCACCTGCGCCGACATTCCCAGCAAATAGATCATCGCAGGAACCATGATGAAACCGCCGCCGATCCCGAGCAAAGCGGTGAGAAGGCCGGAGATGAAGCCGAGCCCCAGCGGCGCCAGCGGCGAGATATAGAGCCCGGAACGATAGAAGCGCCAGCGCATCGGCAGCGCCGCGATCAACGGATTATGACGCCGCGGCGGCTTTTCCGATCGGCCCGGCCGGGGCTTGATGATATCCAGAGCGGTCGCCGATTCCCTGGCCATGATGATTCCGATGCTTCCGAGGAGAAGCACGTAGAGGATCGAGATGACCGTATCGATCTGGCCGCTTTGCTGAAGCAGCCGGAAAGCGAAACCGCCGACGACCGCGCCGAGGACGCCGCCGACGATGATCACCGCGCCCATCCTCATGTCCACCCCGCGGCGGCGGCGATGAGCCAGCACTCCGGAGATGCTGGTCCCGGTGATCTGAGTCGTAGCGGACGCCACAGCGACGGCCGGGGGAATGCCGTAAAACATCAGGATCGGCGTCGTCAGGAAGCCGCCGCCGACGCCGACCATCCCGGTCAGCAGGCCGACCAGACCGCCGAGGCCGATGATCACCAGAGCGTTTACGGATAATCCCGCGATCGGCAGGTAGATGTCCATCGGGCCGGGAGCCTAGGGTGTGTACCCGGCAGCCGCAATGCCCGCGACTGCGCGCGGATGGGACGTGATCTTTCCGGTCCCTCAAATGCGAATCAGGATTGGGCGGCGATCACCTCGATTTGCCCGTCCGCCCCGGCCGGCTGCGGCGAATGCGCCTCGCCGCTCCCGTGAAGCAAAGCGAAAAAAAGGACGGCGCCCGCCAGGAAGCCCTGACCGACCAGAAGGAAGGGATTCTGAAGTCTGCTCCGGAAATTCATGTCTCGATCTTTTCTTCGGTTTTCACGATCGGCTTCGATTGCCGTGCCCTTGTTCGCAGCTGCCATGCACCGGAAACACTAAATGGAAGCTGAATCGCGCGTTCATCCCAGTCAGGCGGATGAAACGACGGATCGCGAGAGGAGCCGGCGCCGGGGCTTCCGGCGCCGGATCTAAGTTCAGCAGCTTAGGCGCTCTGCTCCGCGTCCGCAGGTTCGCGCTCGTCGCGGCCTTCCTTCGACTGACTCTCGATCGTCGAAGTGCCACCGCCGATCTCGATCTTGCGTGGCTTCATCGCCTCGGGCACCTCGCGGACCAGCTCGATCGACAGCAGCCCGTCGCGAAGATCGGCGGCACTGACCCGAACGAAGTCTGCAAGTTCGAACCTGCGCTCGAAAGCCCTCGTCGCAATTCCGACATGCAGGAAGTTCCCGTCCCGGTTGCGGTTTTCCGAGCGCCGACCGGTGATCGTCAGCATGTTCTGCTGGGCGACGATGTCGATATCCTCGCGCTTGAAGCCGGCAACGGCAAGCGTGATCCGATAGGTGTCGTCGCTCAGCTTTTCGATGTCGAACGGCGGATAATTATCCTGCTCCGCCCGGCTCGCATTCTCGAGATAATCGAAAAGCCGATCGAAGCCGACGGTCGACCGGCGATACGGGGAAAAATCAAGGCCTCTCATGTCATGTCCTCCTTTGAGCAACATGTCGCGGGGCGCGTCCCGAAAGCACCGCCCCGGACGGATGTCCGGAACTTTGTGAGCTGTTCCGGCAGGCCTGATCTAGGTCAGGCCTGCGGCCTTTCAAGAGGGTCGTTTCCGACCAACGAAGCGACCATTCGCGCCAGCTCATCCATCCCGAATGGCTTGCGAAGCACGGGCGCACCGCCGGCAGTCGCGGCCTCCAGCTGGTCGCTCTCGGCGAAGCCGGTGATGAAGACGATCGGAAGGTCGGAATAAGCCGCCCGGATGCGCGTCGCCAGCTCGGCGCCGTTCATCTCGGGCATGGCGAAATCCACCAGGATGAGGTCGGGTACGCGTTTTTCCAGTCCCTTGAGAGCGTCCGGCCCGGTGGCGAACGCCTCGACCTCGTGACCGAGTTCTTCCAGCAAGTCGCAAAGGAAAGCTCGGACATCGGGATCGTCGTCGACGAGGAAAACCATTCCGCTCTTTGCCCGCGCCTGCCCCGGCCCGTCCCCTGCCCGAACGGCCTCGCTCGCTCCGGCACCTGCCGCGGGCAGCAGCACGCACACGGTCGTCCCCTGCCCTTTGCGACTGTCGATCCGGAGGGTTCCACCAGACTGTCGGGCGATGCCGTAAACCTGGGCGAGACCAAGACCGGTGCCTTTGCCCAGTGGCTTGGTCGAAAAGAAGGGCTCGGTTGCACGGGCGAGCACTTCTGGCTCCATGCCCTCGCCGTCGTCGGCGACCGTGATGAAGACATAGTTGCCGTCGCTGACGTCGCTTTGTCCTTGGAGCTGGCGGGAGTCGGTCGAAATCGACAATTTGCCGCCTTGCGGCATCGCATCGCGCGCGTTGATCGCCAGGTTGAGGATGGCGTTTTCGAGCTGGTTCTCGTCGCACTGGGCAAGGCCGGCATCGGCAGCAAGGTGGGTCGAAACCTTCACGTCGGGGCCGATGGTATGATGGAGAATTTCCCGCATCTGGGTGATCACCCTGTTGACCTCCACCGGCGCCATCTCGATCCGCTGCAGCCGCGAAAAGGTTAGAAGTTGAGTGGTCAGCTTGGCGCCGCGCCGGCTCGATTCCAGCGCCGTGTCGGCAATCCGCTTCAGCCTTTGATCCTGAAGGTTGCGCGTGATGATCTCCAGTCCGCCGATCACCGGCGTGAGGAGATTGTTGAAGTCGTGCGCGATTCCGCCGGTGAGCTGTCCGACCGCCTCCATTTTCTGTGCCTGTCGGAGAGCCTGCTCGGCGCGTTCGCGCTCGGCCACTTCCCCCCGAAGTTTATCGAGCGTGCTCCGAAGTTCTGCGGTGCGTTCCTCGACCCGACGCTCGAGGGTCTCGTTCATCTCGCGAAGACCCTGTTCGGCCAGCTTCGCATCGGTGACGTCGTGGGCGACGCCGATGAAGCCGAGATGCTCGCCACCTCCGCCCCACCGGGGCTGCGAGATCGAGCGAACCCAGCGCCATTCGCCGTCCATGCGGCGATAGCGCCCTTCGAGAACAAACGGTTTCAGCGAGGCCTCACCGGCGATGGATTCGGCGAGAATCCTTTCCTGATCGTCCGGGTGGATGATCGTCCGCCAGTCGAAATCGACGGCCTGCTCGTAGCTTATGCCGAGAAAATCGACATAAGCGCGATTGACGAAGCTGCGCTTGCGATCGAGCTGGGTGACCCAGATCAGGGTGGGTGCCGAATCGGCGATCAGCCTGAATCTTTCCTCGCTCTCCCGAAGACTCAGCTCGGTCTGCTCGTCGACGACCGCGGTGATCACGCCGTACAGGCCGATCGGCCGCTCGGATTCGTCCATGACCGGACTGTAGCAGCCGGTGATCCAGTGGGTTTCCAGCGTTTCGCCACGGCGAAGGCGTCTCGGCGCGCGTTCCATGTAGACGGTCTCGCCATTCATCACGCGCTCGACATTGGCGCCGACGATCTCCCAGTTTTCGGCCCAGATGTCGCTGATCGGTCGACCAAGGCCGCGGTGTCGATCGCCGAGCATCTCCCCATAACTGTCGTTGTGAATGGCGATCAGTTGAGGTCCCCAGGCCAGGATCATCGGCACGTTCGATCCAAGCACGATGCTCGCCGCTGCCTTCAGCGGCGATGGCCAATCCCCGGCTGGCCCCAAAGGCGTGGAAGCCCAGTCGAATGCCCGAGCCGCAGTGGCCGTCCCCCCGGGAGGGATGGGCGGTGACGGCCCTGAGCCGTTGGGGGGAAATCGGAACGGCATCGATGGAAGTGCCCCAAGGAACGCGGAAGCAACCTAGCTGCGCTTGTCCGGTGAAGGAAGCACCAACAAAATCAGCCCGTTGCCGCGCCGGCCTGAACCTGGCGCAAGACCCTCAGCAGGTTCCCGCCCATGATCTTGGCGATATCCTCCTCGCTAAGACCCTCGCGGCGAAGCCGAGCAGTGATGCGCGGGAGTCCGGAGACGTCCTCCATGCCGATCACGCCGCCGCCGCCGTCCCAATCGGCACCAAGGCCGACATGATCGACGCCCATCACCCTGATCGCGTGAAGCACGCTTTGCATGAACATGTCGAAGGTGATCGACGTCGGCGCCTGGCGGGCATCCAGCGCGGCCTTGTCGACAAGCAGCTGGCGACGCTCGGCCGGGTTCAGGTTGCGCCAGTTTTGCTGTCGGCGCTCGATCGCGCTGCGCTCGTCGGAGCTGTCGTTGGTGCCCAGGAACAAGGTGTTCATGAACATGACGCCGCCGCGTCTCGCCAGCCTGCGCAAGCGATCGTCGCTGGTGTTGCGGGGGTGATCGTAAAGCGCTCTCGGCCCGTGATGCGACAGGACGATCGGCACTCGGCTCAATTCGATCATCTGGTCGATCGCGGAATCGGCGGAGTGGCTGCCATCGATCACCATGCCGAGACGGTTCATTTCGGCGACCCATTGACGGCCGAGCGGTGACAATCCGTTCCACCGAGCCTCGCCCGTGGTGCTGTCGGCAAGTTGATTGGTGCGGCTGTGAACCGGCCCCGCCATCCTCACGCCCAGCCGATGGAACGTGGTCAACAACGTCAGATCCTCGCCGAGAGGCCAGCTATTCTCGATGCTGAGAAAGGCGATCTTCTTGCCCTCGGAATGAAGCCGCTCGGCATCGTCCGCGGTGAGAGCGAGCCCCATCCGATGCCGATTCTCGCCGATCACCCGCCGGATCGCCGCCGCTCGAACCAAAGCCGCGTCGCGCGCGGAGGCATAACCTTGCGGGGTCAACTCGCCTTGCGCCGTATAGATGACGAAGAATCCGCCATCGAGGCCACCGAGGTCCATTCTTGGCAGATCGGTCTGACTGCCATCCCATTCGTGGCGATGGAGCTCGGAAAAGTCCCATTCGCCGCTGTCGAAACGAGACGGGATGTCGAGGTGGGTGTCGAGCACCAGGACTCGTTCGTGAAGCAGCCGTTGCTCCGCGTCGACATCGGGTTGCGCGGAGGCGGGGACAGCAAGCAGAACCGAAATGGCGGCGGCAGTGACAAGACGCATGGGGCAGGCTCCGGAAGTGGCCGGCCACTTGGGGCCACTAACAGCAGCGGGTCAAGCCGGCGGGGAAGTATCAGGCGCCTCGCCGATCCTGCCGAGGTCGCGGCGAAGGGCTTCTGCGGAATGCGATCTGATCTGCGCGAGAACCTCGTTCATCAGCCCGTCCATATCCCCCATGACGTGGCCGCAATCGTTGCAGACGATCGCGGAGCGGGATTCGGCGTCCGAAGGGAGGCTGTAATTGGCACTGCCACACTTGCCGCAGTGGATCTCCGCTGAAACGTCCATATTCTCTCCCGGACTATTGGAACGAGGCCGTGCCAAAATCGATCCGCAAGCGCGTTCTTGAGTGCTTCACGAATTCGCGTCTTTGCGATAAGTGTCTCTTTCGGAAGGGGAAGGGGCGAACGTGAATTTTCTCGAGAGGCTTGCAGGCAAGCCGCAATTCGTAATGACGCGGCGATCGGACGAGCCGGACGACCATGCGATCGCCGCCTCGGGCTTTGAAAGCTTGCGGATTCGATTTCTGGAGGTCTGGAGCCAGAAGGGCGCGGACGCACCGGTGCCGGACTGGCTCGCCTCCGCGGATTCGCTTCGCAACCACCTGCAGGAAATTCTCGGCGACTTTCTGGCGGTCGATGGCGATGAAGACATTGGTCCCGCTGAAGCTGCCGCCGGCGCCGAAACGGGTCTGGCATTCGGCGGTCCGATCGAGGGCGTTTTCGAATTGGGTGCGTCGCTGGCGGAGATCCTGCCGCCGGATCTGCCCTTCGAGCCGGTCTCGGTCAACCTGCCCTTCGTCGTCGGCTGAGGGCTCAGCCGAGCCTCATCGCGACGTCGGCCAGAGCTTCCGCCTCGATCAGCAACTCGTCCTCGGCGGCGCCGGGTGGCGCCGCTTCCCGTCCGATCATGACCAATACCGGCACCGCCATCGGCGATATCCGGTCGAGGCTGACGTGAAGCATGGTGCCGACCGCCCGCTCCAGCAGGGAGGCCAGGCGCCGAACGTCGGTCAGCCGGGATCGTGCATCCTCCCAGGCGGCGCGGAGGAGAAGGTGATCCGGCTCGTACCGGCGAAGGACATCGTAGATCAGGTCGGTCGAGAACGTCACCTGGCGGCCTGACTTGCGTTTGCCGGGGTGATGGCGTTCCACCAGCCCGCCGATCACGGCCACCTCCCGGAAAGCCCGCTTCAACAGGTTCGAGCCCTGAACCCATTCGATGAACTCGTCCTCGAGAAGATCGGCACTGAGCAGGGACTGAGGATCGGCGATCGGCTCTAATCCGTAGCAGGCGAGGGCATAATCGTTGGAAACGAAGCCAAGCGGCTTCAGCCCGGATGTTTCCATCCGACGGGTGACGAGCATCCCCAGAGACTGATGGGCGTTCCAGCCTTCGAAGCTGTAGATCACCATGTAATGGCGACCTTCGTGACGAAAGGTTTCGACCAGCAGCTGGTCGGGCTCGGGCAAGCGCGAGCGTCTTTGCTGGATTTCGAGCCATTCGCGAACGTCGTCGGGAAATCTCTGCCATTCATCCGGAGCCGCCAGGAAATGCCTGACCCGGTCGGCGAGGTGGGTCGTCATCGCCATTCGGACGCCGACATAAGTGGGAATTCGGGCCGATTTGCTGGTCGCTCGGACGATGATCTCGCTCGCCTGCATCCGCTCGACTTCGAGCACTAGGCCGGAGAAATAGAAGGTGTCGCCGACCGACAGGGTCGAAGCGAAATAATCTTCGACCGTGCCGAGCTTCCGGCCGTTGCGGAAGCGGACGTCGAGCAAGGGCGTGTCGACGATGATCCCGGCGTTCATCCGATGCTGCTGCACGAAGCGGGGATGTGAGACCCGCCAGGTGCCGTCGGGATCGCGGGTCAGGCGCTTGAACCGGTCGTAGGCGCGAAGCGCGTAACCGCCATTCTCGATGAAGGCGAGGATGAGGGTGAAGGTCGCTTCGTCGAGGCCGGCATAAGGCGCGGCCGTTCGAACTTCGGCAAGCAGGTCCTCCTGTCGGAACGGCGCCGCGCAGGCGACCGCCATGACGTGTTGTGCCAGGACGTCGAGCGCTCCGGGCCGGAAAACGTCCGAGTCGAGCTCGCCTTCCTCGATCGCGTCGAGGGCCGCTCGGCCTTCGAGATATTCGAACCGGTTGCCGGGCACCAGAATCGCCTTGGACGGCTCGTCGAGCCGATGATTGGCTCGACCGATCCGCTGGACCAGCCGTGACGCCCCTTTCGGCGCTCCCATCTGGACGACGAGATCGACGTCGCCCCAGTCGACGCCCAAGTCGAGACTGGCGGTGCAGACCAAAGCGCGGAGTCTTCCGGCCGCCACCGCGGCCTCGACCTTGCGGCGGGCCTCGATCGCCAGCGACCCATGGTGAATGCCGATCGGCAGCGCCGAATCGTTGACCGCCCACAGATCCTGAAAGGTAAGTTCCGCCAGGCTTCGAGTGTTGCAGAAGACCAGGGTCGTCCGATGACGCTCGATCTCATTCATCACCCGCGCCGCTGCCCAACGGCCGCTATGGCCATACCAGGGGATTCTCTCGTCCTCCGGAAGCATTATGGAGATGACCGGCTCCGCGCCGGGGTCGCCGCGCACGACGCGCACCGTTTCGACGTCGCCATAAGCTGCAAGCCAGCCCTGATAGGCCTCGATATCGGCGACGGTGGCGGACAGGCCCACCCGCCGCAAACCCGGCGCGATGGACTGGAGCCGAGCCATGGCCAGCGCGAGCAGATCGCCGCGTTTGCCGGTGGCAAAGGCATGGATCTCGTCGACGACGATGACGCTGAGATCGGCAAACAAGGCGAGACTGTCCTGGTGGCTGAGCAAAAGGCTGAGCGATTCCGGCGTGGTCAGGAGCATTTGCGGCGGCCGGATCCGCTGCCGGGTCTTGCGGTCGGCGGGCGTGTCTCCGGTCCTCGTCTCGACGCGGATCGGCAGCCCCATCTCCTCGATCGGCGCAAGCAGGTTGCGCTGCACGTCGACGGCGAGCGCCTTGAGCGGCGAGATGTAAAGCGTGTGCAGTCCTTCGGTCGGACGCTCGACCAGTTCGACGAGACTCGGCAGGAAGCCCGCCAGGGTCTTGCCGGCTCCGGTCGGCGCGACGAGCAGAGCGCTCTTGCCGTCGCGGGCCGCGGCGAGCATCTCGCTCTGGTGCCGGCGAACCTGCCAGCCCTTGGCGTCGAACCAGGCGGAAATCGGATCGGGCAGCGGCGTCATGCGCCCGCCGGATCAGGGAACGTTGTCGCTCTCGTGGCGATGCTCCCGATCCTCTTCCTCATAAACTCGCCGCGTTGCGGCCTCGCTGTCCACATCCGTCTCCCGCGACCGGCGGTTTCGGAGCACGGCCCAGGCAATGACGACAAGAAGCAGGAGCGGCCCGACGATGGTGAGCACAGTCCAGTTGAATCCAGCTGCATCCATGAGAAACGCTCCCTTGCTTCGGCCGCCGATCGCTTGGCCGCCGGCCTGTTGTCACCCATATAGCTCATGATGGCGCGTCTCGGTTCCTGGATAGAGCCTTTTTCCGAAGGCATCTATGTTCGGCCGGCCGATGCCTGGATCGATCCCTCTTTGCCCAAACCGAAAGCCTTGGTCACTCACGGTCATGCCGACCATGCCCGTGGCGGCCATGGCGAAGTGCTCGCGACTCCGGAAACCCTGGCGATCATGGAGTGCCGTTACGGCGCCCAGGTCGCTCGGCCGGTCGCTTATGGCGAAGTGATCCGGATCGGCGAAGTCGACGTCAGCTTCGTTCCCGCCGGCCATGTCCTCGGCTCGGCCCAGATCGTCCTCGAACATAAAGGCGAACGCGTCGTCGTATCCGGCGATTACAAGCGCCGGCCCGATCCCACCTGCGCGCCGTTCGAGCCGGTGCCGTGCGACATCTTCATCACCGAGGCGACGTTCGGGCTTCCCGTCTTCCGCCACCCGGCGCCCGCGGGCGAGATCGATCGGCTCCTGAAGCGACTGCACGAAAATCCCGAACGCTGCATGCTGATCGGCGCTTATGCACTGGGCAAGGCGCAGCGCCTGATCGTGGAGCTCAGGTGCCGTGGCCATAACGATCCGATCTACATTCACGGCGCGCTCCAGCGTCTCTGCGACCTATACGCCCAGTTCGGAATCCCGCTCGGCGAGCTTCGGCCGGCGACCGGAGCGTCGAAGGAGGAGATGAAAGGCCACATCGTCATGGCGCCGCCGGGATGCCTGAACGATCGCTGGTCGCGCCGCCTTCCCGACCCGATCACGGCCATGGCGTCCGGCTGGATGCGGATCCGCCAGCGAGCCCGCCAGCGGCTCGTCGAAATGCCGCTCATCCTGTCCGACCACGCCGACTGGGACGAGCTCACGGAGACGATCCGTGAGCTCGCGCCCCGCGAGGTTTGGATCACGCACGGCCGCGAGGACGCCCTCAAGCACTGGTGCATGACTCACCAGATCAAGGCTCGTGAGCTCAACCTCGTCGGCTACGAAGACGAAGACGACTGATCAGCCGAAGATCTTGAGGCCCGCGAACAAAGCCAGAGCCGTGACCATCAAGATGCCCCAGCGCACGTTTCGCTCCATTTCCGGGTCGCCGGTCTGGGAGAGGACCTGAAGGCTCGCGGCGCTGACCAGGATCAGCACACCCACACAGATGAGCGCGCCTATCCACCAATTTCCATAGACGGCGCCGGCAATCGCCAATGCTGCCCAGGCGATGCAGAAGATGAAGGCTTCGAGGTGGAATTTCGGCATTGCCGCACTGACCCTCAATGCGCCGCCTGCGCGCCCCGTTCGATACCGGACAAAGCGAGTTGATCGTCGATCTGGGCGAGAAGACGGTCGAGCGCCGTCTCGTCCGTCGCTTCGGCCCGCGCGACGAGAACGTCCTGGGTGTTGGAAGCGCGCAGCAGCCACCATCCGTCGCTGGTCGTGACCCGGGCGCCGTCGGTCCGGTCGACGTCGGCGCCCGCCGTGCAGAGCCGGTCCAGTACCTCTTCGACCACGGCGAACTTTCTACTTTCATCGACCTGGAAGCGCATCTCCGGCGTGTTGACCATGTTCGGCATCGACGACCGAAGCAGAGTGAGCGAGCCGCCCAGCCGAGTGACGGCCCGAATCAGTCTGACAGCCGCATAAAGCGCGTCGTCGAAACCGTAATATTCATGGGCGAAGAAGATGTGCCCGCTCATTTCCCCCGCCAATGGTGCGCCGGTCTCCTTCATCTTCGACTTGATGAGGCTATGTCCGGTCTTCCACATCAGAGGCTCGCCGCCGAGCTGGGCGATCCGGTCGTAAAGCGCCTGGCTCGCCTTGACGTCGGCGATGATCGTCGCGCCCGGCACGTCCGTGAGCACCGGCTCCGCGAGGATCGAGAGCAATTGGTCGCCCCAGACGACCCGTCCCTCGCCGTCGATCGCGCCGATCCGATCCCCGTCCCCGTCGAAGGCGACGCCGAAATCGAGGCCCTTCTCATGGACGAGCCGCTTCAGATCCTCGAGATTGCGCTCGTCGGTCGGATCGGGGTGATGATTGGGGAAGCGGCTGTCGACATCGGTGTAGAGGAGGTGGTGCTCCCCCGGCAGCAAGGCGGTCAGCTTTTCGACCGCCGGCCCGGCGGCTCCGTTGCCGGCGTCCCAGCCGATCCGGTAGGCGGCGCCGTCGAAACCCTGCATGAGCCGCTCGACATAACGATCGATGATATCCTCGTCGGCGACCGACCCTGAACCCTCCGCCCAGTCCCCCGCCGCGGCGATCCGGCCGAGATTCTGGATATCGGCGCCGAAGAAGGCGGCGCCGCCGAGAACCATCTTGAAGCCATTATATTCGGGTGGGTTATGGCTGCCGGTGATCTGAATGCCGCCGTCGACGTCGAGGACCGCCTCCGCATAATAGAGCATCGGCGTCGGACCGAGACCTACCCTGACGGCGTCGACACCGCTTTCGTTCAAACCGCGCACCAGCGCTTGCTCGAGATCGACCGACGAATCCCGGCCATCGCGGCCAACCGCGACCCGCCGGCCGCCGGCGCGGCGAACCAGGGTCGCGAAGCTTCGTCCGATGGCATAAGCGTCGGCTTCGCTCAGCGTCTTGCCGACGATTCCCCGGATGTCATATTCGCGCAGACAGGTGGGGTCGAAGCTGTGGCTCATGCTTTTTGGGCTCCAGTGATGGCGGAAAGGACTAAGACGCGCTCGGCGGCCTGCGGTTCAAATCGGACACCAAAGCGTCGCGCGCGGCATTGACCCGAGTGGCGAGCTCGGCAGAGCCGCCGGTGTCGGGGTGGACCCTGGCGATCAGCCGTCGGTGCGCTTCGCGAATGTCACCCAATGAGGCGGACTCTCCCACTCCGAGCAAAGCCCGCGCCTCCGCGACCGGCATTCCGGTGATCCCGAACATTCGGCGCTTGAGCCAACCATAGATCAGGACTCCGAGGAGGACAGCCAGCCCGAGCTTGAGCAGCCACCCCATCAGCCGGCCGCCCGGCGCGGCTCCGCCGAGTCGCTCTCGGGCAAGGCGAAACCGGCGATCATCTCGCGAAGCTCCTGGCGAGCGGCGATATGGGCGATCCCAACCTGGCCGGCATCGCCGATCTGCTGGAGATCGAGAAGCGTGAGACCCTTCGGAAAAAGCTCGCGATAGATGACACGCTCGTGAAGGCCGGGAATGACCCGGAAGCCGACCCGCCGAGACAGTTCGGAAAGGGCATCGCCCACCCGTCGCATGTTGCGGGCCTCGAGGTGCTGCATTCGGTTGCGCAGGATCACCCAGTCGACGCTGGCATTGTGGGCCTTCGCCCGCTGCGTGCGGCTGTTCCAGACCAGTTCCGCGTAGAAACTGGGGCGCTTCACCCGGTAGGTTTCCGGATCGACCTCGCCGATCAGGTCGAGATCGACGAAGCTGTCGTTGATCGGCGTGACGAGGGTATCGGCTCGGATCATCGCCGCCCGCGCGTAAGGGTCGTCCCGGCCAGGGGTGTCGACGACGACGACGTCGACCCCTTCTGAAACCCGCTCCATCTTTTCCTCGATCTCATCCTTGTCGGGATCGAAGGTGTCGTAGACCGGCATCGGCAGCTCGACACCGAGCCTGCTCATCGTCGCCGTCCGATTGTCGAGATAGCGTCCAAGGGTGCGCTGGCGCGTGTCGAGATCGAGCGCCGCCACCTTGCGCCCCTGCGCCGCAAGCGCGACCGCACTGTGCACCGCGGTCGTCGACTTGCCGGTGCCGCCCTTTTCGTTGGCGAAGACGATGAAATGCGGCGTCGAGCCAGCCATGTTTCTAGAAGGTCCTGAACACTTGATCTTGCGTGCGACGGGCCGCAAACAGCCCCCTTCAGATCCTCTATCGAAGGCCGCAAAGCGGTGCAAATCATCCGTGACATCGACGGTCTGAGGAACGCGGTCCGCGCACTGAAGCTGGATGGCACCATCGCGCTCGTCCCGACGATGGGCGCGCTTCACGCTGGCCACATGGCCCTCGTCGGCGAAGCCCGGAGGCGGGCGAGGCACGTCGTCGTCTCGATCTTCGTCAATCCGATGCAATTCGGCCCGAACGAGGATCTTGCGACCTACCCGCGGCGCGAGGCCGAGGATTCTGCCATGCTCGAGGGCGAAGGCGTCGCCTTGCTCTGGGCGCCCTCAGCCGAGACGATTTACCCGGACGGGTTTGCCACGAAGGTCAGCGTCAGCGGAGTCAGCGACGAGCTCGACGGCGCTGCCCGGCCAGGCCATTTCGACGGCGTCGCCACAATCGTCGCCAAGCTGTTCAGTCAGGTGGCGCCCGATATCGCCTTGTTCGGCGAAAAGGATTTCCAGCAGCTGGCGGTGATCCGGCGCATGGTCCGAGACCTCGACCTGCCGATCGAGATCGTCGGCGTTCCAACCCAGCGCGATGCGGACGGCCTCGCTCTGTCATCCCGAAATGCCTATCTGAGCGCCGAGGAACGATTGGCGGCCCGCATTTTGCCGCGCGCGCTGGGCGAGGCGGCCCAGGCGCTCGCCGATGGCGCGGCGATCAATGTCACTCTGGAACGCGCTCGGGACCAGTTGATCGCCGCCGGCTTCAGCTTTGTCGATTATGTCGAGCTCCGGGACGCCGATACCCTGGCCCCGGCGAGCCAGCTGGACCGTCCGGCGCGGCTCCTTGCCGCGGCCCGATTGGGGCGCACCCGCCTGATCGACAATCTGGCCGTCTCGCCACGAGAATCGTGACTTCATCGTTAACCATTTGTTCGTGATCTCCGACCAAACAGGTCTCCTGACAGTTCCGAAGGGGGAAATTCGGATGGGACACAGTTTGAAATCGGCGGCTTTCCTGATCGAAAGCCGAATGATCGAAGCGGCCTCGGGCAAGGTCCAGGCACTTTACGAACTTGGCGTCGCTTATTCGACCGGAAGCGGGGTCGCGATGGACCTGGTCGAAGCGCATAAATGGTTCAATCTCGCCGCTCTCAACGGCAGCGAGGCGGCTCAGGAATGCCGCGCCGACATCGCCGAGGACATGACCGCCCGCGAGATCGCCGAGGCGCAACGCCAGGCCCGCGCGTGGCTCGCCGAAATGTCGCCGATCCGCCGCGCCGCCTGAAATCAGTTTGCCGAGGCGGCGCTCGCCGCCGCCGGCATCCCTTCCTTGTAGCGATCGAACCAGGCGAGGATCGCACTGACCCGGGCCGCGCTCTGCGACGGCCTCGCCGCCAGACCGTGACCGACGCCGGGGATCTTCACCAGGGCGGTCGGCACGCCGACCAGTTGCAAAGCGGTATAATATTGCTCGGCTTCGCTGACGGGCGTCCGGTAATCCTCGCCGCCCACTACGACCAGAGCCGGGGTTCGGACATTGCCGACCAGCGACAGTGGCGACCGGGACCAGAAGGCCTGCGGGTCTTCCCACGGATATTCCCCGAACCAGTAACGCGAGAAGAAGGCCGGATTGTCGGCGGTGAGCACGAAGCTGGCCCAGTCGATGACCGGCTTCTGTACCGCGGCGGCGCGGAAGCGATTCGTCTTGCCGATGATCCAGGCGGTCAGCACTCCGCCCCCCGAACCGCCGGTGACGAACAATCGGTTCGGATCGGCAATCCCCTCGGCAATGACCGAGTCCACGGCGCTCATCAGATCGTCGTAATCGTTACCCGGATAGGCATGGTGGATGAGGTTGGCGAACTCGGCGCCATAGGAGGTCGAGCCGCGTGGATTCACCGACAGGACGGCGTAGCCGGCGGCGGCGTAAAGCTGGTTGTCGGTAGCGAAATGCGGGCCATAAGCCGCGAACGGCCCGCCATGAATTTCGAGGATCAGTGGCACCTTTTGGCCGGCAACATGACTTGGCGGCAGCGTCAGCCACGCCTCGATCGGGCGATTGTCGTGCGAAGAGACGGTCTGAATCCGCCGAACCTCGCCGAGCCTCTTATGGTCCAGTAACTCCGAATTGAGCCGGGTCAGGGCCGTTCTTTGGTCGCCGCGTACGAGAGCGATATCGGCCGGGCGGGTCGCCGTGCCGCTGGTGACGGCGAGCGTGCCGTTGCGTGAGACGCTGAAGGATCCGCCTGAATATGGCCGATCGAGATCGCTTCCGCTCAGTCCCTCGGCGACCGTCCGGACTGATCCATCGAGGCCGACACGGGCGACTCGGGTGCCGCCTTGTTCGTCGTAGCTTACGTAAAGGGCCCGCCCATCGGCGGACCAGACCGGGGAGCCGACGCTCCGGTCGAGATTCCCGGTAAGAGCCCGGCGGTTGCCGCCGTCGCGATCCATCACATAGAGGACGTTGTTCTGGTAGCCGAGCCTCTGGTCGTCGAAACCGGTAAAGGCGATCAGCCGTCCATCCGGCGAGACGACGGGCTCCGTGTCGGGCCCGCGTCGGTCGGTCAACGCGGTGAGACGGCTGCTTTCGACATCCAGCGCATAAACTTCGCTGTCGGCGGGCTCGCGCTCCCAGTCGGCGCGGCGGTTGGCGCTGAAGATCAACGATCTGCCGTCCGGCATCCATGAGACGGGACCATCGTGATTGAAGGCGCCATAAGTGAGCTGACGCGGCGCTCCACCCTCGGCGGAAACCAGGAAGATCTGGCTGTAGCCGGGTCGCAAATAGCCCGCACCGTCGGCGCGATACGTTACCGCTGTGATGAACTGGAGAGGCTCGGCCCATTGCGCGCCTTCGGGCTTGTCCGGTGCGGCGCCGATCCGCGCACCTTCGTCGGGGACGAACATCGAATAAGCCAGCCGGCGGCCGTCCGGCGACCAGGCGATGCTTCCCGGCGACGACGGCAGGCCGGTTATCCGCACCGATTCGCCGCTCTCCATCCAGCGAACGAACAATTGGGGGGCGCCGCCCTCGGCGCTCGAGATATAGGCGATTCGATCACCGTTCGGCGACCAGCGAGGCTGGCTGTGCGCCCCGGTACCGGCAGCCAAAGGCGTCTGACGGCCGCTGGCCGTGTCGATCAGCCAGATCGACGGGCGCAAACGGTCGGTCATGACGTCGCCCGATCGGCGGACATAGGCGATCTGGCGACCGTCGGGGCTGATCTGCGGGTCGCTGGCGACCTCCAGCGAGAAAAGATCCTGACCGGTGAACAGCCGGTTTGGCTCGGTCGGGGGCGCGGCCGTTACCGGCGGCGCGGCCATCAGCAGTAACGCCCAGGCCCAAAGACTCCGGTTCATTCGATTTCCCCCTCGCGATCGCTCGTCCGGGCGGATCATAAGAGCGGCTGGGCCGGCGGCAAGGGCCGATCGTTCAGCTCTTTCGGAATGGGGTGAACGTGGCGAGCTCGGTGATTTCGCGCTCGACCGCGCGGCGCTCGGCAGCGAGGAAGTTTTTCACCGCCGCCCGGAACTGGGCGTCCGGGAGATAATGGGCCGACCAGGTCGGGGTGGGCCGATAGCCACGGGCGAGTTTGTGCGCTCCCTGAGCGCCGGCTTCGACGCGCTGAAGACCGCGGTCGATCGCCGCTTCGATCGCCTGATAATAACAGATCTCGAAATGGAGATGCGGTATTTCGGTCAGGGCACCCCAATAACGGCCGTACAGGGCGTCCTTCCCGATCAGATTGAGCGCCCCGGCAATCGGCTGACCGCCGCGCATAGCGAAGATCAGGAGCACTCGGTCGGCCATTCGCTCGCCCAGGCGCGAGAAGAAGTCGCGGGTCAAATAGTGATGCCCCCATTTGTGGGCGCCGGTATCCTGGTAGAAGGCCCAAAAGGCATCCCAGTGGCGTTCCTCGATGTCGGCGCCGTTGAGATGCTCGACCGTCAGTCCTTCGAGGGCGAGCGATCGCTCCTTTCGGATGGTCTTGCGCTTGCGCGACGACAAGGCCGCCAGAAAATCGTCGAAGCTTCGGTAACCCTCGTTCAGCCAGTGAAACTGGCTGTCGGTGCGGATGAGCCAGCCGGCCTGTTCGAACAGGCTCACTTCGGCTTCGGCGATGAAAGTGGCGTGCGCCGATGACAGACCGTTATTATCGACGATCTGCTCCGCAGCGGCGATCAGGGCCGGCGCGAAAGCGGGATCGCGGGCGAGCAGGCGGCGCCCCGGTACGGGCGTGAACGGCACCGCGATCTGGAGCTTGGGATAATAAGTTCCGCCGGCGCGCTCGAAGGCATCGGCCCAGGCGTGATCGAACACATATTCGCCCATCGAATGACTTTTCAGATAAGTGGGCATGACCGCGGCGGGCCGTCCGTCCGGACCGTCGATCGCGACCGGCAGCGGACGCCAGCCGGCGGCGGCGGTCGCGCTCCCGGATTCTTCGAGCGCGGCCAGGAAATCGTGGGTCAGGAAAGGATCGTCCCGTCCGGCACAGGCGTCCCAGTCCGCGGCCGCGAATGTCGACACCCCCTGGGCGATCCGCGCGATGAGCGGCTCGCCGCTCATCCGGCCGTCTCGTAGATGATCTGGTCGGCATGTTCGGCGGCGGCCGACCGATGCTGGTCGGTGCGGCAGGTCCAGGTCATCAGCTTCAGCCCGCGCTGGCGCTGGGCCGCGGCGAAACGGGAAGGCAGATCCTTGATGTCGTAAGCGAGAAAGTCCGGCCTTGCCCAAAGCAGCGCGATCAGACGCCGGAGCCGGCCGCGCGAGGGTTTGCCGGCCTCCGTGACCACCAGTCCCCGCAGAAGCTTCGGCGCGTGCTTCGCGAACCAGCGCCCGATCCTGGGATTGAAAGACATGACCGCCACCGGACCAACATAAGCGATCAAGGCGCGATTAACCGCTCCGCTCAGCGCGGCGACCCGTCGACCGGGCGATTTCAGTTCGATCAGCAAGGGCGCACGGCCGGCGATGAGCTGAAGCACCTCGACAAGGGTCGGAATGGTTTCGGCGGTTTCCCGCAGCCTGATCATGCTCAAGGCGTCGGCGTCGAGCCCAGCGACCGAGCCATGTCCTTCGGTCAGTCGTTCGAGGGTCGAATCGTGAAACACCATCGCCTGACCGTCGGCGCTGACCTGGACGTCGAGTTCGATGCCATGGCCGGCCGCGATCGCGGCCTCGAACGCCGCCCGGCTATTCTCCACTTTGCCGTCGCCATGCAATCCGCGATGCGCGAAAGGCCGCGCGATCAGCCTTTCGATCTGCGAATCCCTATCGCGCTTTGACGGCGACGATGGCATCGATCTCGACGGCGGCGCCAAGGGGAAGCACCGGTACTCCGACCGCGCTTCGCGAATGGCGGCCGAGATCCCCGAAAACTTCCTCCATCAACTCGGATGCGCCGTTGGCGACCTTGGGTTGATCGGTGAAGGTGCCGGCGCTGTTGACGAAGACGCCCAGTTTCACCACCCGCTCCACGCGGTCGAGCGAACCCAGAGCGGCGCGCATCTGGGCCAGAAGCATGATCCCGCACAAGCGGGCAGCCCGCTGGCCGAACTCGAGATCGCGGTCCTCGCCAAGCCTTCCGGTCAGCAACTGGCCCTGTTCGAACGGCAATTGCCCCGAAATGTGGAGCAGATTGTTCGATTCGACGGCTGGGACGTAAGCGGCCACCGGGGCGGCCGGTTCAGGGAGAGTGAGGCCGAGCTCGCTCAGGCGCTGTGAGATATTGTCGAACATGGGATCGGTAAGCACCGGCACGGCGATTGGGTCAACTCCCTTGGCCTTGGCGGGCAATGGCGAAGCCGGCGAAGGACTGGCTGACCGGCATCAGCTCGAGCGTGTTGATGTTGACGTGCGGCGGGAGCGTCGCAACCCACCACAAGGTCTCGGCGAGGTCGTCGGCCGTCATCGGATCGGCGCCGGCGTAGAGGGCGTCGGAGGCGGCCTGGTCGCCGCCGTTCCGAACCAGGGTGAACTCGGTTTCCGCCATTCCGGGTTCGATCGAGGTCACTCTCACCCCGGTCCCATGGAGATCGCAGCGCAAGTCGAGCGAAAACTGCCGAACGAAGGCCTTGGTGCCTCCATAGATCGCCCCTCCGCGATAAGGATAAGTCGCCGCGACCGAGCTCAGATTGATGATCCCGCCGCGCCGCTCGATGAGCCCGGGAAGGAGCGCCCGGGTCAGCGCGAGGAGGCCGGTGACATTGGTCTCGATGACGCCGATGCCGGGATCGAGATCGGCGTCCTGGAACGGCTCCATCGGCGGCGCCAGGCCGGCATTGTTGATCAAAAGGTCCACCTGCCGGAAAGGCTCGGGAAGAGCCCGCGTCGCCGCCTCGATTTCTTCGATGGCGCGGATGTCGAGCGCCAGCGGGTGGAAACGATCGGGGCCCAATTCCCTGGCCATTGCATCGAGCCGTTCGCGCCGGCGGCCGGTGCCGACCACCTTCCAGCCGCCTTTTGCGAAACGCCGGGCCGCGGCGGCGCCGAAGCCCGCCGTCGCCCCGGTGATGAACAATGTTTTCGTCACAATTCCGGTCTCCCCTGAAGCGCCGGCGCCGGCCCTTCTTCCAGGCGTTCCAATATCCATGACAGCGCCGACGGCCAATCGTCGATCCGGGCGTGCGCGAACGGCGCCGGCGGGCTGATCGCGGCCAGCTTCGGCTCCGATATCATATGCACGCGCCACACTTCCGGGGCATGCTTCGCCACCGATTCATGGTGAAAAGCGAGGTCGTCGACGAACACGGTCGCGCTCGGCTTCAATTCTGCGATCAGCTCGGAGACTGGCCGGCCCTTGCCGCCGCTGTTGCACAATATCCGGTGACGAATGTCGAACCGCTCCAGCTGGACGACTCGATTGGCATGATGCTCGTCACCGATATTGGTGAGGATGACGATGTCGGCCACTTCGCCGATCGCCCGCAAGGCTTCGGCCGCGCCCGGCACTATGTGCTGGCGATGCATCTCCGCCGCGAAAAAGGAATCGAGCAGGGTCCAGATCCTCTCGCGCGGAACCGGTTGCCCGTCGCGGTCGCGCAGCGCGTCCTGGAAACCCGGGGAATCGAGGACGAACACCAGCCCGTGCGCCTCGTCCAGCCATTCGGCGAAATGCCGTCCGAAATGGAGGAGGACGTCGTCGCAGTCGCTGATCAGCAAGGGTCTCAACGTTCGAGCTTCCGTCTTGCGTCGACCAGGGCGCCGGGCGCGACGTTCATCGCCTCTGCACAGGCAAGTAGATCCGGCTCATGGCCTTCCAGGAATCGCAGGCTCGCAGCGAGGAAATCGGGGCGGTCGATTCGCGCCCTCAGGGTCTCCGGCGTCAATCCCGTCAGCGCCAGGAAGCGCGAGGCGCGGTCGTCGTCGCTCAAAGTCCAACCCAGTGATGCCAAAGCGATAGCCTCGGCGCTTGTTTGATTCTTCATCTTCATCGCTTAAGCGAGGCGCGTGGGACAAAAAATTCTGGTTGTCGAGGACAACGAGCTCAATCTGAAGCTGTTCTGCGACTTGCTGCGCGCGCACGGTTTCGAGACCGAACCGGTGCGCGACGGCAGGGAGGCGCTGGACCGCGCCCGCGCCTTCGCTCCGGATCTCGTCGTCATGGACATCCAGATGCCTCACGTCAGCGGGCTCGAACTGATCGAGCAGATGAAGGCCGACGAAGAGCTCAAGGCGATGCCGATCATGGCCGTCACCGCTTATGCGGCGAAAGGCGACGAGGAACGGATCCGCGACGCCGGCGCGGAAGGCTATGTCTCCAAGCCAATTTCGGTGATCCGATTCGTCGAGGCGGTTCAGGGGCTGCTTGCCGCCGCGCTGTCTCGACAAAGCCAGTCGATGGCGGAAGCGAAGCCGCCCGAAACGGAAGAAGCGGCCCCGCCCGAAGGCAAGGCCGCTCCTGAAACCTGAGGCAATGACTTTGCACCCGACGGCTTGGCCGTCGGGCGGTCATCACTTGATCTTCGCTTCCTTGAACTCGACGTGCTTGCGCACGACCGGATCATATTTCCGGAAGGTCATCTTCTCGGTGATGTTCCGCGGATTCTTCTTGGTCACATAATAAAAGCCCGTGTCGGCGGTGCTGACGAGCTTGATCTTGACCGTGGTCGGCTTGGCCATGACAGCCTCTTTTCAAAAGGATTCAGAAAACGAAAAAAGCGGCGCAGTCGCCGCCCTTGTCCGCGACGCCTCTGCCGCCCTCCCGCGATTCTGTCAAGGGGAAGGCCCCGTTCCACGCTCTCGCGCGACATCGATGCCGCGACTGACGTCGTCACCGAGGGACCCGCCGTAACCTCAATGTAAACTTGTAGGCGCATGATGGCCGTACCCAGAGACGGGAGCGGATAGATGCGCCGGGAACAGGATCGAACATCGAGTCACAGGCGGACGGCTGCCGAAATGTCGTCGTGGCACCAGAATGACGGCATGATCGTCGTTCGGGCCGAGCTTTGCGATCGCCTCGACTCGCTTCAGAAAGCCGGCGATCGAATCGCGGTCCGCGATCTTGCTCAGGGTCTGTCGTCGATCCGAACCATGGCTGCCGCTTATGGCCTGGCGCCCGTGGTCTGCCTGGCCGAAGCGTTCGAACGGGCAATCAGATCGCAGCCCAGAGGGTGCCCGGCCGGTCTCTATTTCGACCGTCTGCGGGACGCGATCGGCTGCGACCGCTCGGACGACGCCGCCGGAGAAGCCTATCTCGCTTCGGTGTCGGTTCGCCTCGGCGCCTGATCTCGGCTTTGTGCTGCCGGGGATCCGGCTCAGAAAATCGCGTCGAGCAAGCCGAAGAAGATCAAAAGAACGACTCCGAGGCCGATCAGAAAGACGATTCCGACAAGTCGCAGCATTGCAGCCTCCGAATATCTGGTTCTTTCTCAACGAGCCCGGTCAGGCCCCGTTCCTCGACTCGTCGGCCTCTATGCTCGATCGTCTTCCCCACTCTGGGACGCGCCGGTGGCGAGGTTCGCGATCATCCAGTCGTGGAAGATCTTCACCGGCCGCCGTTTCAGCGCCGACCGGCGGCAGACGAACCAGTAACTGTAAGGGCTCTCCACTTTCTCATCGAACAGACGCACCAGCCGGTCGTCGTTCGACCCGGCAAGGTGGCTTTCCAGCATGATTGCGACTCCGAGGCCTTCCGCGGCGGCGTCGAGAATCAGCTGGCCGGAATCGAAATGATCGATCGCCAGCGGCTGCAGATTGGGCTGGCCGACGGCGTCGCACCAATAAGCGAAGGATTCCGGCATGTCGCGATGCAGGAACACGGTAGTTCGGGCGAGGTCTGCCGGCGTACGGATCGGATCGGGCCCGCTGCGAAGGGTAAGCGAGCCGATCGCGATCACGCAGTTGCTGTCGATCCGCCGCGCATACAAGGCCGGATCAACTTCGGTCGTGATGGCGATCGCCGCGTCCAGCCCCTCGTCCAGACGGCTAAGGCGATTGCCCGCCGTATCGATGTCGATGTGAAGCTCGGGATGTTCGGCGCGAAGCGTCGGCAGACTGGGCATCAGCCGCTGCGACGCGAAGAGCGACGGCACGGCGAGCCGAAGCCGCATCATCTCCCGCTTCCCGCTCGCCCGCTCCATCGCCCGTCCGAGAGCCTCGACCGCCGGGCCGATCTCCGCGAGCAGCCGGTCTCCGTCGGGATTGAGGTGGACCGACTGGTGGCGGCGTTCGAACAACGGAAAGCCGACGAACCTTTCAAGCGTCTGGATCCGCCGGGTCAAAGCGGGTGAGGACAATGACAAAGCCTCGGCCGCTGCCTTTACCGAGCCCAAGCGGGCCGTCTCGACGAACGCCTCCACGGCGATCAACGGCGGCAAACGCTTCACCCCGTCACCTCGCCCGGGTTTCTTGTGCGGCGCAGTGCCACTACGTATCCGCAAAGCCATGACTTTTCGCCAAAAGATAAGTGCATATCTTGCATCTGCGCATCGGCTCTTCGCACTTGCACAATAAGTGTGCAACCGCAAAATGGCGCTGCCTTTCAGGCATCCTCTCCTAAACTTTTCAGGGTCGGCCTTCGGGTCGGCCCTTTTTTTTGCCGCGCAAACCCTTCTTCAGGCTGGGGATTCAGGCCGCCGGCCAACCCCGGCTCCGATCAATTTGAACCGGCGCTTTGACCAGCCGTTGTGGGTACCTATGTGGGGGCCAGCAGCAAGGCGGATAGTGAATGGCTGACGAAGAACGCAAACCCCGGCGGCTTCAGGTCGCGACGATGCGGCCCGAGGACAGCGGTCGCGGCATCGCCAGGCTCCCGCGCGCCATGATGACCGAGCTTGGAGTCGCGGAAGGTGACGTCGTCGAGCTGATCGGCAAGAGATCGACCCCGGCCCGGGTCGTCGGTCCCTATAGCGAAGACGAAGGGCTCGCGATCATTCGGCTCGACGGTCTCCAACGCGCCAATGCGGAGATCGGCTCCGGCGATTTCATCGAGCTTCGCAAGGCCGAGTCCAAACCCGCGCAAAGGGTGATCTTCGCGCCGGCGCAAAAGAATCTGCGGCTCCACGGATCGTCTCAGGCCCTGAAGCGCAGCTTTGGAATGAAGCCCCTGACCGCCGGCGACATCGTCGCAACGACCGGCCAGCAACAGATCGTCCGCGGCGACATTCCCCCAGAGCTTCGCCAGATGCTGTCGGCACCCGCTTTCTCGCTCCAGGAAATCCGGTTGCTCGTCGTCTCGACGGCGCCGAAGGGCATCGTCCACATCGACGCCAATACCGAGATCGAGCTCAGGCCCGAATATACCGAGGCGAAGGAAGCCCGCCGGGCGGACGTCACTTATGACGATCTCGGCGGAATGGGCGCGACGATCGATCAGCTTCGCGAGATGGTCGAGCTGCCGTTGCGTTATCCGGAAATCTTCGAGCGCCTGGGTGTCGATCCGCCCAAGGGCGTCCTTCTTCATGGCCCGCCCGGTACCGGCAAGACCCGGCTCGCCCGCGCCGTCGCCAATGAAAGCGACGCCAGTTTCTTCCACATTGCCGGCCCGGAGCTCATGGGCTCGGCCTATGGCGAGAGCGAGAAGAAGCTTCGCGAACTGTTCGAGGAAGCGGCCAAGGCCTCGCCTTCTATCATCTTCATCGACGAGATCGATTCGATCGCGCCCAAACGCGGCCAGGTGACCGGCGAGACCGAGAAACGGCTTGTCGCTCAGCTGCTGACCCTGCTCGACGGCCTCGAGCCGCGGCAGAATCTCGTCGTCATCGCCGCCACCAATCGCCCCGAGGCACTCGACGAGGCACTCCGCCGACCCGGCCGGTTCGATCGCGAGATCGTGATCGGCGTTCCCGACGAAAAAGGGCGACGCGAAATCCTCGGGATCCATACCCGCGGCATGCCGCTTGCCGATGGAGTCGACCTGAAGGCGCTTGCCCGGCAAACCTATGGCTTCGTCGGCGCAGATCTTGCCGCTTTGGTGCGCGAGGCCGCAATCGACGCCGTCCGGCAGATCATGCCTCAGCTCAATCTCGAGGAAGGCACGATCCCGCCCGAAGTGCTCGACAATCTCTCGGTGTCGCGCCGCGATTTCGAGGAAGCACTGAAAAGAGTGCAGCCCTCGGCGATGCGCGAGGTCATGGTCCAGATGCCGGATGTCGGCTGGGACGATGTCGGCGGCGTCGATGAAGCGCGTGAGCGGCTCCGCGAAGGCGTCGAATTGCCCCTCAAGCATCCTGAAGCCTTCAGGCGGCTGGGAATCCGTCCGGCCAAGGGCTTCCTGCTTTATGGACCACCGGGGACCGGCAAGACCTTGCTCGCCAAGGCGACGGCGCGCGAAGCGGAGGCGAACTTCATCGCCACCAAATCGTCCGATCTCCTGTCCAAATGGTATGGCGAATCGGAGCAGCAGATCGCCCGCTTGTTCTCCCGCGCCCGTCAGGTCGCGCCGACGGTGATCTTCATCGACGAGCTGGACAGCCTCGTCCCGGCGCGCGGCGGCGGCCTTGGCGAGCCGCAGGTGACCGAACGCGTCGTCAACACGATCCTGTCGGAGATGGACGGCCTCGAGGAGCTTCAGTCGGTCGTCGTCATCGGCGCCACCAACCGGCCCAACCTGATCGATCCGGCCTTGCTTCGCCCGGGCCGGTTCGACGAGCTCATCTACGTCACCGTTCCCGATGCTGCGGGCCGGCAGCACATTCTCGGAATCCACACCAAGAACATGCCGCTCGCCAAGGATGTGGATCTGGCCAGCCTCGCCGAACGGACGGAGCGCTTTACCGGCGCCGATCTGGAAGACCTCGTGCGACGTGCCGGGCTGTTCGCGCTTCGCGACACGATCGAGGCCAAGGAGGTGTCGATGGCGGAATTCGAGCGGGCGCTGACGGAAACGCGGCCATCGGTCACGCCGGAAATGGAACGCGAATATGAGCAGATCGCGGCCCATCTGAAGCAGGATGCACGCAGCGCCGGCAGCGGCGGCATCGGTTTCATCCAGCCGGGAATGCTCACTCCGCGGGGACCGAAGGACTGAACCGGCGCCAGGTCCAGATCGCCAGCACCAGCATCAGGCCGGCGGTGATCAGAAAAGGCAGCGCCAGGCTGAGCATGTAAAACCCCACCCCGGCGGTCGGTCCGGCCACGAACGCGACACCGTTGACCGAGGTAACCTGGCCAGCGACCTCGTTCTGCTCGTCGGGACCGACGGCGAGCGACGCGCCGCTGGTGAACCCCGGCCTGAACAGACCGAAGCCCAATGAGGCCAGAGCGAAACCGAGCGTGAGTCCGTAAACGCCATGGGCCAGTCCCGTCGCTGCCGAGCCGGCAGCGGCGAGGAATGAGCCCCAGAGGATCAGCTGGCGCGGATCGAGTGCGAGCCTCGGGATCAGCCACCATTGCGCGAACAAGGAGGCGCCCGCGCCGGCGATCAGAACGATGGCGATCCACTGCTGGGCCTGATCGAGCGATAGGGACAGACGGTCGATGATCAGGAAGCCGATCACGCCGAGCATGATGGCATGGCCGTGGCCGCCGATGATCCCGATCAGGTGCCAGGGCAAGACGCGACGGTCGCGCCAGCTCAGGGCGACCGGAACTCCTTCGTCCGGGGCGACGTCACCGCCCCCGCCGCCGATCGAGGGGTAACCGACGATCTGTCCCTTCGCGTCGCTTCGCGGCGCATCGTCGGGAAGGCGAAGCGCCAACCAGGTCAGCACCAGTGCTCCGATCAGGGCAAAGGCGAAAAGCGGCGCCGAAAGCCCCAGCGGCGGAAAGATGAAGATCGGCGCCACGGCCGGTCCGATGATCGTGCCGAGGCCGAAGGAAGAAGCGATCGCGGCAAGCGCATTGGTTCGCTCGGCGCCGACGGTACGCGCGGCGATATAGGCCTGGACCGCCGAGGGCGAGGCCGAACCGAAGGCGCCGTAAATCCCCCGGCCGAACATGAAGACCACGAAGACCATCATCCCTCCGGCGTAACCGGCAAGCCCCACTGCCAGCGCGCCGCCGCAAACCAGCATCGAGATGATGAAGCCGTAAAGACCGAGCCTCATGAGGGCCCGGCGCCCGCGTCGGTCGGCGCGCCGCGCCCAGATCGGCGCCATCACCACCCACAATATCGCCGAAAGGCTGAAGGCGACCGCTGTCCAGATGTCGGCTACTTCAAGCTCGCGACCGATCGCCGGCAGCAGCGACTGCATGGCGGTATTGCCGGCGGCTGCGACCATCATCACCGAGAAAAGCAAGGCGAATCGCTGTCGCGAAAGGCCGAAGCCATTCACGAATCGAGCCTTTTCGGGGACAGGCAGTTCCGAAACCGCATCTTTTCGCGGACCTTTTCCACTCCCCCCGAAGTTAATCCGCAGAAGCGGAAGAGGCGCCATTGGGCGAAGCGGCCTTGCCATTGCGGCCGCGATTTGCCAACGGACCACCTTCCCGAAAAATGAGTGGAACACGGCATGTCGGCATCTTTTAACGAAGCGCGCAGAGAAGGACGTGGTGCGCGTCGGACAGGTGGCGGCCCGTTGTGGCAGTTCCTGCGCGGCTTCATCAAGCATCCGGTCATGGTCGGATCGGTGATCCCCTCATCGAAGGCTCTGATCGACAAGATGCTTGCGCCGGTCGACTGGGCGAACTGCAAATTGTTCGTCGAATATGGTCCGGGCGTCGGCACCTTCACCGAGCATGTGCTCCAGAAAATGGCACCTGACGCGACGTTGATAGCGATCGACACCAATCCGGATTTCACCCAGTATCTGCGCCGCAAGTTCAGCGACAGCCGCCTGTTCGCAGTGACCGGATCGGCCGCCGACGTTCGCCAGATCATCGCGGACTGCGGCTTCAAGGAAGCCGATTATATCCTTTCCGGCCTGCCCTTCTCGACCCTTCCGGCGGGCGTGGGTCCGAAGATCGGCGAGGAGACCGCGGCGGCGCTCCGTCCGGGCGGCTGCTTCCTGGTCTATCAATTCTCGCCGAAGGTACGCGATTTCCTCGTCCCTTATTTCGACCGGGTCGAGCGCGGCTTCGAATGGATCAACATTCCCCCCGCCCAATTGTTCTGGGCCTATCGCGACTGACGACCGGCCATCACGGGCCGAGACGCCGGCCGAAATTGAGCCGGCGCGCCAGATTATAATCGGCTGTCGCCATCACGAAGAAACCGAAGCCCCAGCGGAGCCGGTTGAGCAGGCTCATGTTCGCCCGATGCTCGTCGGGGAGGATGCGCCGGCTGTCCGCTATTTCGCCTTCGATGAACCGCTCGATCATCGCCGCGAATCTCTCGTCGTCGACTCGAAGCATCATCTCGAGATTGAGGTAGAGGCTCCGAAGATCGAAATTCGCCGATCCGATATGGACCACCCCGTCGATCATGATGAGTTTGCTGTGAAGCTTGGTCGGCTGATATTCGTAGATCTGGATACCGCGCTTCATCGCCCGCCAGTAAGAAAAACGCGCCGCCCACAAGGTCGTCCTCAGATCGGACTTGCCGGCGGTGACGAGCCGGACCCTGCCCCGTCGAGCCACCCGGTACATCCGTCTCAGCATCGACAGGCTCGGGACGAAATAAGCCATGACCATGTCGACGTTGACGGCCCGCAGCATGTCGCGCTTCACCGATCGTGCCCAGGGACTGAGGCGCCGGGTCGGGCCGCCGAACAGCCAATGGAGCTTCTCGTACTGGACGCTATGCTTGCTCAGCATTTTCCTGAGCGCCCGGATCGAGGCTCCCTCATTCTCGGCCCAGGCGAACATGTCGTCGAAATAGCCGGCGAGGCAGTCGACGCTCGGGCCCTCCACTTCCAGCCCGAGGTCGCGCCAGGCGCCGGATTCGATCGTTCCGAAATATTCGTCGCCGATGTTGAACCCGCCGACTATCGCCTTGCGGCCGTCGGCCAGTGCCAGCTTTTGATGATTGCGAAGCAGATAGCGCCGCCCCCAGCGCGGCACGAAACGGCAGAATTTCGCGTCAGAGTCGCTCAGTGTCTTGAAAAAGGCCGGGGTGGCCGCCGAAGCGCCAAAACCGTCGAGCAGCATCGATACCTTCACGCCGCGCTGGGCGGCCGCGACCAGGGCATCGCGCACGCGCTGGCCGGTCTCGTCGTTTAGCCAGATATAATAAAGGATCCGAAGCGTATCCTGGGCGCCATCGATCAGGGCGATCAGGGCTTCCAGCCGCCGCGGCCCATCGGGCAGCAGGGTGAGCCGGTTCCCCGCCACCTCGATCGGCGCGATCTCGTCGTCCCGAATCCCCATCTTGTCCCGCCTAGGGGGTCGGCTTGTCCCCCGCAACAATCGTGTCGGAACCCCGGACGAGTAGGATAATCAGCCACGGCTTTCGCGGTCCGTGAGCCATGCTAGAGCAAATTAGTGCACGTCTCTCGCCTTTCGCTCGCGGATTTCCGCTCTTATGTCGACGCTGTCCTGGCGCCCGGCGAGGGTTTCGTCATTCTCACCGGCGACAATGGCGCCGGAAAGACCAATCTGCTCGAGGCGGTGTCGCTGCTGGTGCCGGGCCGTGGCCTGAGGGGAGCCAGCCTGTCCGAGATGGCGAGGCACGGCGGCGGCGGCGGCTTTTCGGTGGCTGCCCGGCTCGACGGAATCGAGATCGGGACAGGTACGCTGGCGGGCGCACCCGATCGGCGGCTGGTCCGTATCAATGGCGCCGCGGCCGCCGCGAACAGCCTTTCCGAGTGGCTCTCGGTGCTTTGGCTGACCCCGGCAATGGATCGGTTGTTCGCGGACTCCGCATCGGGCCGCCGCCGATTTCTCGACCGCCTCGTCCTTGCCCTTCATCCCGAACATGCCGGCCACAGTTCTCGCTACGAAGCCGCGATGCGGGCCCGAAACAAGTTGCTGTCCGGCGACAGCGAGCCGGACCCCGACTGGCTTGCCGCGCTCGAAGCGCGAATGGCGGAACACGGTTTCCAGGTAGCGCAGAACCGGGTTCGAAGCGTCGCGGCGTTGAGCGATCGGATCTCCGGCCAGCCGGACGGACCCTTTGCCCGCGCCGGGCTGCTGCTGGCGGGCTGGGGACCAGCCGACAGTGCCGACCATCTGGCCGGCGCGCTCCGAAGCAACAGGGCCCAGGACCGCGCGGCGGGCAGGACCCTGATCGGCCCGCACCGCACCGACCTTGCCGTCACCCATGTCGGCAAGAACCAGCCTGCGGCCTTGTGCTCGACCGGCGAACAGAAGGCGCTCCTGATCGGTCTCGTGCTGGCCCATGCGGATCTCGTGGCGGAGCGGACCGGGCGGCGGCCGATCCTTCTTCTCGACGAGATTGCCGCGCATCTCGACCCGTCTCGACGCGACGCTTTGTTCGAGCGTCTCGCGGCGAGCGGCGGGCAGGTCTGGATGACCGGAACCGAGCCTGGACTCTTCGCCGGAGCAGGCGAGAATGCGAGCCGATTCGAGATCGGCGGCGGGATCGTCAGGAAGCGCTGAATCCCGCGGTTTTCCCTTGGGTTTCGCCCCTCAAGACCCTATATCCTCACTATGTCATCTTCCCCCAATGAAAACAGCTACGGCGCCGATTCCATCAAGGTGCTGAAAGGGCTGGACGCGGTCCGCAAGCGGCCTGGAATGTATATCGGCGACACCGACGACGGGTCGGGTCTCCACCACATGGTTTTCGAGGTCTCGGACAATGCGATCGACGAGGCGCTGGCCGGACATTGCGACCGGATCCTGATCACCCTCAATCCCGACGGATCCTGCTCGATCGAGGATAATGGGCGCGGCATCCCGGTCGACATCCACGCCGAAGAAGGGATTTCCGCCGCCGAGGTCATCATGACCCAGCTCCATGCCGGCGGGAAGTTCGAGAACATGTCGGACGACAATGCCTACAAGGTGTCGGGCGGCCTTCATGGCGTCGGCGTCAGCGTCGTCAACGCTTTGTCCGAAGTCCTGGAGCTCACCGTGTGGCGGGACGGCAAGGAATATTGGATGCGCTTTCGTCATGGTGACGCCGAGGCGCCGCTGAAGATGGTCGGCGATGCGCCGCCCGGCAAGAAGGGCACGAAGGTCTGCTTCCTGCCCTCTCCAAGCACGTTCAAGATCACCGAGTTCGATTTCGACACGCTCGAGCACCGCTTCCGGGAGCTCGCCTTCCTGAACAGCGGCGTCCGCCTGATCCTGACTGATGCCCGCCACGAGGAGGAAAAGAGCGTCGAATTGTTCTACGAAGGGGGGATCTCCGCCTTCGTTCGCTACCTCGATCGCGCCAAGACGGCGCTCATTCCCGATCCGATCTCGGTCACCGGGCAGCGAGACAGCATCGGCATCGAAGTCGCGCTGGAATGGAACGACAGCTATTACGAGCAGGTCCTCTGCTTCACCAACAACATCCCCCAGCGCGATGGCGGAACCCATCTCGCCGCATTCCGGGCGGCCTTGACCCGAACGCTCAACAATTATGCCGACAAATCCGGCATGATGAAGCGCGAGAAGGTCAGTCTCACCGGCGACGACATGCGCGAAGGACTGACGGCGATCGTCTCGGTCAAGCTGCCCGATCCCAAGTTCGGTTCGCAGACGAAGGACAAATTGGTCAGCTCCGAGGTTCGCCAGCCGCTCGAGAGCCTGATGGCGGACAAGATGGCGGAATGGCTCGAGGAGAATCCCGGCCACGCGAAGACGATCATCCACAAGATCATCGACGCGGCGGCCGCGCGCGAAGCGGCACGCAAGGCGCGCGAAGCAAGCCGCAAGTCGGTGCTCGGGATTTCCTCACTTCCCGGCAAACTCGCGGATTGCCAGGAAAAGGATCCTGCCAAGTCGGAGCTGTTCCTGGTCGAGGGCGACAGCGCCGGTGGTTCGGCCAAGCAAGGCCGGAATCGCGAAGTGCAGGCGATCCTTCCCCTCAAGGGCAAGATCCTCAACGTCGAGC
>DAINCA010000003.1:0-38143 GCA_036732645.1 Allosphingosinicella sp. | reverse complement strand
GGCCTTGGCATGGGCCTGCTGCTGAGCCGTGTTGGCGGCCATTCGGGATCCGGCGGCCCCGGCCGGCTGGTCGAAGCGCACGACCAACTCGAACGCCTCCCACACATAATGCGGAAATTCCTTTTCGTAGCGCTGAAGGGCGTGGAGCGCGGACAGATAGTTCTCGCGCTCGCCGCCGCCTGAAGTGGTCGGGATTCCGATCCCGTCGTAACGGGCCGTGATGCGCGGGCCGGAGCCGGTGATCGCCCACAATGAGCGGATATGGTCGATCGCGCGGCGCTGCGGTTCCTCGAAGCCGGGTCCGCCCAGTGCAAGCCACCGGTCGACCGTAGTCACCCCTATGTTCCTCACGACTCTGACCATCGACTGCCGCTTGCCGCCGAGTTCGCCGTCGAGGTCGACGATCAGGTCCCGGCGATAATCGCCATGGCGGGCCACGAACGGCGAGACGAGAGCCTCCTCTCTGGCCGGACGGATTCTTCTGCTTTTCTTCTTCATGGCCTTCGACTTCATGCTCATAACTCCTACTCCCGATCGAGAATCGCCACGTCCCGATTGTGCGATAATCGCAACTTGTCTTCAAGGTGTATTTTTGCGATAATCGCAATATTCTGCTGGACAAAGCGAACCGAGGAAGTGATGGACGTCGACCGGCTTAAGCGGCTGATGGCGGAGCGAAGGGAAACCCAGACAGGGATCGCCCGATTGCTGGGCATCACCCCCGACAAACTTTCCAAGACGCTAAAGGGCAAGCGCCAGCTCAAGCTCGACGAGGCCAACCGGCTTCGCCGCTATTTCGGGATCAGGGACGAGCTTCCCGACAGCGAGCGGCCGCCGATGCTGCCGGTGGTCGGCCTGGTCTCGGCCGGCGCCTGGCGCGACGGCTTCGAAGGCGTGACCGACTGGATCCCCGCCCCCGACCGTAGCCTCAGTCGCGACAGCTTCGTCGTTCGGGTCGAAGGAGATTCGATGGACCAGGTCGCGCAAGCCGGCGAGCAGGTAATCGTCGACCCGAGCGACCTCGATCTCGTCGCCGGCAAATATTATGTCGTTCGCAACGCCGAGGGGGAGACCACCTTCAAGCAATATTGCGACAATCCTGCCCGTCTCGTCCCCTGCTCGAGCAATAAGCGGCACCAGACGATCTTCATCGGACGCGAAGGCTTCAACCTCGTTGGGCGGGTGCGCAAGAAGGTGTCCAATCTATAGGATCTACGCCTCGGGGCTGAACCGCAGGCCCGCCAGCCGACGATCTGCCCGGAACCCTCGCCTTCGCCGTGGCGTTTCACCCCGGCAACGATCTGGGATTCCCGATGTCTGACGGAAACGAGGAAAGGATCGTCGTGGAAAATGGCGCGAGCCGGGGCGCGATGGCGCTTGCGGCCGTCATTACCTTCGTCCTGTTGCTGATCGTGCTCGCTTACCTGTTTGGCGGCCAGCTTTACGGCCGCGGTGAGGGGCCAGCCGACGTCAAGGTGAACGTGCAGCCGGGCTGAGGCGCCCGGACTGGCCAATACCCCTTCAAGCAAGGAGACTGATCATGAAGAGACTCGCATTGACCACCGCGGTCGCCGCGGCCGCTTTGGGCCTCGCCGCCTGCAATGCCGAAACCACCGAGACGAACAACGTCGCAATGGATGGCAATGAAGTCACCGACACGTCCGCCGATAGCGCAACCACGACGACCACGACCACGACCAGCAACTGGCAGGGCGCACGGATCGTCGAAGAGAATGGGGTCACCTATCGGGTCGATGCCGACGGCACTCGGGTGGCGCTCGGGCCCAACGAGTCCCGAATCGTCGTCGAGGACAATGTCCGCTACCGCGTCGATCCCGACGGCACTCGCGTGAGGATCGGTGATGATGGTCTCGAAGTCGACGTCGACGGACCTGACGTCGATCTTCCCGACGTGGACGTCGGCGTCAACGAGAAGGGCAATCTCGACGTCGACGTCGGAGACCGCGACCCCGACGGCGGCCGCTGAGGCAATAACAGCCAAATCGAGCGGGCGTCGCGCCGAAGCGCGGCGCCCGCAAGATCAATCGCCTGTACGACGGGAACCTTGAGAATTGATCGAAGTTAAGCTCGCGATATGCGGAGCCTGACATGACCCCCGACCAGGACGATCCGCTTGCCGAGGAAGCCTGTGCGACCCTCCGCCGAGGCATGAAGAAAGGCAAGCAGCTGGCCGCCGAAGCCAAAAAGCGGCTCAGCGAACTAACTTCGGACTCGGTCTATCCAGGTATTGCGGGGATCATCCTGACCGACGTCAACAACGTTTCGTTCGAGCCCGGATCCAACGACAATGCGTCGCCTGATCCGGTCCCGCCATCTTTATCCTGATCGCTTTGGAAACCCGCTTTTGCCGCTTTGCGCGCCGTTTCGGGTGACGGCCGACGTCCTTTCCAGCGAGTTCGGTTGAAGCTCAGGCCGCGGGCCTGCTTCAAGCTGCTTTCTGGAGATGCCGACGGCCGAGCAGCTCGGCGATCTGGACTGCGTTCAAGGCGGCGCCCTTGCGCAAATTATCGGAGACGCACCACAGGCTGAGCCCGTTCTCGACGGTCGGATCCTCGCGCACCCGGCTGACATACGTCGCATATTCGCCGACGCATTCGACCGGCGTGACGTATCCGCCGTCCTCGCGCTTGTCGACGAGCATGACCCCCGGCGCCTCGCGCAGGATTTCCTGCGCCTGCTGGGCCGAAATCTCATTCTCGAACTCGACGTTGATCGCCTCGCTGTGGCCGACGAAGACAGGAACCCGCACGCAGGTCGCCGCCACCTTGATCGCCGGGTCGAGGATCTTCTTGGTCTCGACCATCAATTTCCATTCCTCGGTAGTCGAACCGTCCTCGAGGAAGTCGCCGGCCTGGGGAATGACGTTGAAGGCGATCTGCTTCGGGAATTTAACCGGGCCGCTTTGATCGCCGACGAAGATGTTGCGGCTCTGCTCGAACAGTTCGTCCATCCCCGCTTTGCCGGCGCCGGAAACCGACTGGTAGGTGGCGACGACGACCCGCTTGATCTTCGCCGCGTCGTGAAGCGGCTTCAGTGCGACCACCATTTGTGCGGTCGAACAATTGGGATTGGCGATGATGTTGCGCTTCTTGTAGCCGTCGATCGCCGATCCGTTCACTTCCGGCACGATCAAGGGCACGTCCGGGTCCATCCGAAACAATGAGCTGTTGTCGATGACGGTGCAGCCTGCGGCCGCCGCCCGCGGCGCGTGGAGCTTCGAAGCGTCGGAGCCTGCGGCGAACAGGGCCATGTCCCAGCCGGCAAAATCGAAATGGTCTATGTTCCTGACCTTAAGCTCGCGGCCGCTGTCGCCGAAGTCGATGACTCGACCGGTCGACTGCTGAGTGGCGACGGCCGCCACTTCTTCGGCCGGGAATTCCCGTTCGGCGAGGATGTTCAGCATTTCACGCCCGACATTGCCGGTCGCACCGACGACAACCACCCGATAAGCCATTTTCCAGAAGCTCCTTCGCCGCCCATCTAGGGTTTCGCTCTCCCGCCCGCAATGACGGGACGGCTGTCGGCGCAACTTGCGGCCTCTCCCGGCGAATGCGATGACCCAAGTGGGGCAAGGGGGGAAAGATGCAGCCACTGGAAGCAGGATCGGCGGCGGCGGACGTCGAGGGATATCCGGTCAGGGACTTCGGCCGGTGAAGCTTTCCAAAGCCTTGTCCGCGGGCGATCTCCGCTTGGCGTTCATCCTGATCGCCGCCCTGGTGCTGCTCCTCGCGGCGATGGCGGCCAAATCATTATTGATCGCCCTCCCTGCCCCGCCCGCCGTTGCCCAGGCGGGCGAGTTCGATTCACAGCGTGCCTTCGCACGGCTGGCGCGCGTGCTCGGCGACGAGCGGCCTCACCCGGTCGACAGCGAAGCGAGCGACGAAGTCCGTGCCCGCCTGCTCGCCGAGATGCGCGCGGTTGGACTGAGCCCGCGCGTGACCGACGACTTCGTCTGCAACAGCTTTGCCCGAAGCCGAACGATCGCCTGCGCCCGGGTCCGCAACATCGTCGCGACCATCGGTCCGGCCCAGGGGCGCCATCTGCTCCTGTCCGCCCATTATGACAGTACCTTCGCGGGCCCAGGCGCCGGCGATGCCGGAATCGGCGTCGCCTCCCTGCTGGAGACCGCTTTTTTGCTTCGCGATCAGCCTCTGGCCCGTCCCGTCACCTTCCTGTTCAACGAAGGCGAGGAGATGGGCCTGCTCGGCGCCCGCGCCTTCCTGGGCCGCGATCCGATGGCTGGCCGGGTCGACACCCTGATCAATCTCGAGGCGCGCGGCGTCGAGGGCCCGGCGGTGATGTTCGAGACGAGCCGACCAAACGCCCTGGCCCTGGCCGCCTTTGCCGCCGTCCACCGCCCCGTCGCCAATTCGCTCACGACGGATCTGTACGGTCTAATCCCCAATTCGACCGACGTCGCTGTTTTCGCCGGCCGCCGCTGGGCGATCCTCAACTTCGCCATCATCGGCAACGAGACCCGCTATCACAGCGCCGGCGACGATCTCGCGGCGCTCGACCGCCGAAGTCTCCAGCATATGGGCGATCAGACCCTGAAGCTCGCCCGGACGCTCTCGGGCGAGCAGCCGCCTGCCGCTTCCGGACAGCGGCTCTACGCCGACGTGCTGGGCCGCGGTCTCGTCACCTTGCCCCTGCTGCCGGGCCTGGTGCTGCTCGGGATGTTATTGATCGGCTTTGTCATCGTCGCATGGCGCAGGCGGGCCCTCGGCCAGCCCTTGCTCGCCATGTTCGCGGCGACGATCGGCGCGACGGCCTTGGCCTGGCTCGGGCAATCCCTCCTCGGCCTGCTCCGCGCCGGCGACTACTGGCGCGGCTACCCGCTCGTGACGGCCACCGCCGTCTACGCCTCGGCGCTTGCGGCCTGCCTGATCGTCCTGTTGCTGATCGCCCGCCATGCCGATCGCAGCCGGCTTCGCGCCGCTTACTGGCTTTATTTCCTGATCACCGGCGCCGCTCTCGCCGTCTTCGCTCCGGGGGCGGCCATCTTCTTTCTTTTCCCGCCTTTGCTCGTGGCCGCGGGGATGATCGCGAGACGCTGGCAAGATCGTGCGGAGCGGGTGGCAGGGCTCGCGGCGGCGCTTTTGGTGTTCCTCACCTTCGGCCCGGCTCTGGCCTTGTTCGAGGAGTTGATGAGCAACGGCCCGCACTGGATGTTCGCGCCCCTGGGCGCCTTGATCCTGCTTCCCTTCCTGGTCGAGCTCATGCCGCTGGCCCGCCGGGTCGTGCCGGTCCTCGCTTTTGCCGCGGCCGCCGATCTGTTCCTCCTGGGCTGGCTCGCGGTGCTTCTGACACCGGCTTATTCGCAGGATCGCCGCCAGCAATTCGCGATCGAATATGTCCAGGACGCGCCGGCGCGGCAGGCGCACTGGTCGGTCAACAATGACGGCGCGCCGGTAAGGTTCGCCGCCGACTGGCGACGCGAAGAGGTGCCCTGGTCGAGCCGCAAGCGCTGGCTGGCGCCGGCTCCGCCGCTGGCGCTGACGCCACCGGGTGTGGAACTGCTGAGCCAGCAGCCGCACGGAGAGGGTCGACTGCTCACACTCCGGCTGCGTTCGAACGGCGCCGCGAGCGTCACCTTGATCGCTCCGCCCGAAGCGTCCCTTCGGGAAGCCGGGTCCGGCGCCTTCAGCGGCCATTTCGCCGCGGAGGCCGGGGCCGAGCCCCGTTATTTCCTTCGCTGCATCGGACGAAGCTGCGACGGCGCCGTCTTCCGCCTCGTGTCCGGCAGCCAGGATCCGATCGACTTCACGATCGTCGGCAGCCGTCCAGGTCTGCCGCCGAGTGCCGGTCCCCTCGTCCAGGCGAGGCCAGCTTTGGCGAGACCGCAATACGCGCCCGATTCCACCCTGACGGTCGGCCGCCTCCGTCTTTGAATATAGGTCAGGCCATCCCGTTTCGAGGCCGCGTTACGGCGACGCGCCCAGGCAAGGTGGCAAGCGGTCACAAAACCATTATCTGTGCGGCGTGGCCGATCTTTTTGCCGATGACCCTTTGCCGTCCACCGGCGCCACCGCTGCGCCGGAAACGGCGCCTTTGGCCGACCGGCTCCGCCCCCGCTCACTCGACGAGGTCGTCGGGCAGGAGCACCTAACCGGCCCCGACGGCGCGATCGGCCGGATGGTCGCGGCCGGCAAGCTCGCCTCGATGATCCTGTGGGGGCCGCCAGGCACCGGCAAGACGACGATCGCGCGGCTGCTGGCGGACGCCGTCGGCATGCGCTTCGTCGCCATTTCCGCCGTCTTCTCCGGCGTCGCCGACCTCAAGAAGGTGTTCGCCGAGTCCCGCGACCAAGCGAAGATCGGGCGCCAGACGCTCTTGTTCGTCGACGAGATTCACCGATTCAACCGGGCCCAGCAGGACGGCTTTCTGCCTTTCGTTGAAGACGGCACCGTCGTGCTCGTCGGCGCCACCACCGAGAATCCGAGCTTCGAATTGAATGCAGCCTTGCTCTCGCGCGCCCAGGTGCTGATCCTGAACCGCCTAGACCAGTCCGCCTTGGGCAGCTTGCTCGACCGGGCCGAGGCCCTGATGGAACGGCCGCTCCCGCTGACCGCCGACGCGCGCGACGCCCTGGTCGCGACTGCCGACGGCGACGGCCGCTTCCTGCTCAACCAGGCCGAAACCCTGTTTTCGGTGGAGATTGGGGAACCTCTCGATCCCGCCGCACTGGCGGCTTTGCTCCACCGCCGGGTGCCGGTCTACGACAAGGACCGGGAGGGGCATTACAACCTCATTTCAGCGCTTCACAAGGCGATCCGCGGCTCCGATCCGCAGGCCGCGCTTTACTATCTGGCGCGAATGCTGGTGGCGGGCGAGGAGCCGCTTTACGTCCTTCGCCGGCTGGTCCGCGCGGCGTCGGAGGATATCGGCCTAGCCGACCCCAATGCTCTGGTTCAATGCCTCGCCGCCAAGGACACCTACGATTTCCTTGGCAGTCCCGAAGGCGAGCTCGCCATCGCCCAGGCCTGCCTCTATCTCGCCACCGCGCCGAAATCGAACGCCGCGTACAAGGCCCAGAAATCAGCCTGGCGGGCGGCGAAGGAGACCGGCTCGCTGATGCCGCCGAAGAATATCCTCAATGCCCCGACCCGGCTGATGAAGGAGATCGGCTACGGCAAGAACTATCAATATGATCATGATTCGGAAGGCGGTTTTTCCGGCGACAATTACTGGCCGGAAGAGATGGAGCCGCGGACCTTTTACGTTCCGACCGACCGGGGACTGGAAAAAAGGATCGCCGAGCGCCTCGCCTGGTGGGACGAGCAGAGGCGGTCAGCGAAATCCGGCGACGATGGCTGATCGGCTAGACAGCTGGGACAAAGCGGCGGCATACGCCTTGACGCTTCCGGATACCGAGCTCTCCACGTCCTACGGCAAGCCTGCGGTCAAGGTGAACAAGAGGCCCTTCCTGTTCATCGGGCGGGAGGAAGAGAGCTCCTTCGGCGTTGCACTGGATCTCGACAGCGTCGAAATGCTGAAGGAGACCGATCCAGACACGTTCTGGCAGTCGCCCCATTATGAAGGCTGGCCGGCCGTCCTGGTGCGTTTCGACAGCAAGGACCCGGAGCGAGTTCGCGAGGTGGTCCGCCGCTCGCACGCCTGGACGGCTTCGAAGCCGAAGCCGAGGGCCCGCAAGACGTGAGTCGATTCGAGCGCTTCGTGGCGATCGACTGGTCGGGCGCCAAGGGCAAAAGACACAAGGGGATCGCGATCGCGATCTGTGGGGCGGACGGGAAAGCGCCCCGGCTCGTTCGTCCGGATCATGTCTGGTCGCGCTTCGAGGTCCTCGACTGGCTCGTCAAAGAGGCTGCCGAGGTGCCGACCTTGTTCGGCTTCGATTTCAGCTTCGCGCCGCCGATCGCCGACCGCGGCGAATATCTTCCCGGCCGGCCGGAAGTGCCGGTCACCGCCCGGGCATTCTGGGACTATGTCGAGCGCCATTGCGAAGACGAGGATCTGGGGGCCGCAAGCTTCCTCGAGCAGTCCCACCGACCCCATTTCTATTTCGGCATTGCCGACGGCGTTAAGGCCGATTTCGTTCATTTCCGCCGGTGCGACGCGCGCCTCAATGCCCAGGGCGGCCGCAAGACGGCCAGCGCTTATGACGCGATCGGCGCCGCGCAGGTCGCGAAAGCGAGTTTCTCCGGAATGCGCCTGCTTCACCGGCTGAGTGGCAAGGTCGCCATATGGCCGATGGACCCGCTGCCCGAGAAAGACAGCGCCGTCGTCGAAATCTATACACGTATCTATCTACGCGCGGCGGGACTGCCCGGAATGAAATTGCGGTCGCGGGTCGACCTCAACCAAGCTTTGGCTGCCCTCGGCAGCCCGCCGGCCCGGCTTCGCTTCGAACCCAACGACCATCAGACCGATGCTTTGGTCACCGCCGCGGGAATGCGCTCGTTCGACGCTCAGGGAGAATATTGGTCGCCGCTTGGCCTGACGCCGGAACTGGCACGAACGGAGGGCTGGACGTTCGGGATTCGGTAGACCATTTGGGCTACAAGCACGTCCGGGCCGGGTTAGCTCAGCTGGTAGAGCAACCGCCTTGTAAGCGGTAGGTCGTCGGTTCGAGTCCGACACCCGGCACCACACCTTATGGGGCGACACCTCCGCAGTCCCGAATGTTTATCGGAAACGCCTTATTAAGCTTCAAAGTCCAGTGAATGTATCGGCGGTGCAACCAAATTGGCTGAATTCCGCTTTGCTGCTTGTGACTATTCCTTCCGCCGTTCGTCGACGGAACTGAGGACCCTCTGTCGTCATGTGTAGCGAGTTTTCATTGCGGTTCGATCGGGCGAGCGCGGCGTCACCCGCCGACGCGCGCTTCAGCCGCTTGAGCCGAGCCCTTGGCGCAATAATGGTGCCGCTGATCCTCGCCGCCTGCCAGACCACGCCGGATCCGGCGGTGAAGGGGGCCGCCACCGTCGAGGTCGTTCAGGAGCCGGGCTGGCGAACCTCCGCATCGGCATCGGACGTGGCGCGGATCGACCGAGTGCAGGCGGCCTGGAACGAAGCTTTGGCGAACGCTCGAACCCGGGGCTTCGCGAGGCAGATGTCGGCCGAGGGAAAGCTGCTCGAACCCAGTGCCGCCTTGCCGCGACCGGCGCCGACACCCGGCAATTACATGTGCCGCTGGATCAGGTTCGGAACCGGGGAATCGCGATCGCGGGCCTTTACCACCTACCAGCCCTTCTTCTGCCATGTCGGGGCATCAGACGACTCGCTGTCGCTGACCAAGCAAACCGGCTCGGACCGTCCGAGCGGCTATCTGTTCGAGGATTCGAACCCGCGGCGGATGGTGTTCCTGGGCTCGATGGCGCTCGGCAGCGAATCCGAGCCATTGGCTTACGGGGAGGATGTCGCCCGGGACATGGCCGGAGTGTTCGAGAGGATCGGGCCGATGCGCTTCCGGCTCGTCATTCCCCGGCCTCGGAGCGGATGGATCCTGGAAGTGCTCGAACTGACCCCCGCGCCCGTCCAGAGCGACGAATAGTTCAAGCTTCAGCCAGATACCGCTCGAGGTCCGCTTTTCCGCCGACAGGCTGATCGCCGATGAAGACGAGCGGGGTAGTCGCCACCTCATGCTCCGCCTTGAACCGGTCGACCTCGTCCCGGGAAACGAGCAGGCGATCGTCTACCTCGAAGCCATATTGCTCGAGCAGGTCCTTCGCCAGAACACCGAACGGGCAAACGTGATCGGGGAGGACCATTCGGTACAGAATCGCCTGGCGCGAAGAGGGCATGCGGAGACTCCTGAAACAAAGAGAAAAAGAGAAAGCGCAGCGCACCACGCTGCCGCGAGTTCCCGAATCCGGCAAAGCGCCGGCGATGGCTCAGCCAAAGGTTCGCTTCAGCGCCTGAGGCGCCTGGTCTTGACCTTGACCCGGCCGTCGTCGCGGACTGTGCAGGTAAAGCTTCGAAGACCGTAGCGGGAGCTGGAAGAGTAACGACGATCCCCCCAACCGCCATCGACCGTGCCGTAGACGCGAAGGCTGCGCCGGCCATAAGGCCGGACATCGTCGACCCGCATCCGGCCGTATCTCTCGATACGCGGAGCGCAAAGCCGTATCACTTCCCGGTCCCGACCGCGCCAGCGTATGTCGCCGAGACTGTCGTCGACGGCATCTCTCACCGTCCCGATCGCCTCGGCGGCTTCGCGAATTTCCCGCGCAATCTGCTCGGCGGTGCTTCGGTGGCGGTCCTGCGCCAAAGCAGGGGTGGCCAGGAAAGTAAAGGCCGCCAATCCCAGCCAAAGCTTGTTCTGGATACGCATGCCAATACTCCGGCTGAAGAGACTCAATCGTACAGCGTGTCGCGGCGATGATTCGTTCCGCCTGACGCCGCCGCACAATAACCGATCATCCGTCATCATGCACGCTGTAGGGGATCCAGTGCAAAGCCGGATCGCCGGCTCTCGTAACAATGTTCATCGGTGTGGCAGGAACCGCTCCATCGCGGAACATTCGTCAATTCGCGCGGCCAGCCGAGTGTATTCAGCGGCGAATCGCCTGTTTACCAAACGGCGTTAAGTAACAATTGAGCACCGGATCCTATAGTCTGTGCGGATTGGTAGGCGTTCCCCATTCGGGATGAGGTCGCCCACGCTGATCCTTGGTGAGGGGTTTCCGCATGCGGCTTTTTGCATTCTTCTCATTCCTGTTGGCTTTGGTCGCCCAGCCGGCTGCCGCCCAGGTTCTAACGCCACCACAGCTCCAGTCGCTCGAGCGGCGCCTGGCGGCTCTCGCAAACGAGAATCCGGGCGAATATGGCATTGCCGCCATGGACCTCCAGACGGGCGCCCTGGTCAGCATCAACGGCGATGAGCCATTTCCGATGGCAAGCACGATGAAGATCGCCGTCGCGGCCGCTTATCTGGAGCAGGTGGACGCCGGCTGGCGCAGCCTCGACGATCGCATCGGCAATTCGTCCGCCCGTACGCTCATGGACCTCATGATCACGCGCAGCAGCAATCCTGCGACCGATCAGCTGATCGCTTCCCTTGGCGGTCCGGTCGCGATCGACAACTGGCTTCGCCGGCATCAGCTCAGCGGCATCCGGGTCGATCGGAACATTGCCGGGCTCCTCAGCGCCCGGCGCGACCTGCATGACATCCGGGACTCGAGTACGCCCGAGGCGATGCTCGGTCTGCTTCGGCTGATCGATTCCGGCAATGCGCTCAGGCCCGGAAGCCGCGCCTTGCTGCTGGACATGATGAGGCGCTGCCGCACGGGATCTAACCGCATTCGCGGCCTTCTGCCGCCCAACGTCACGGTCGAGAACAAGACCGGCACGCTCAACGGCTACACCGGCGACGTCGGCTTCCTGACGATGCCGGATGGGCGTCGGATCGCCGTTGCCTTCTTCGCGCGCGGTGGAACGAACCGGCCCGCCGTCATCTCCAGCGCCGCGCGGGCCATTTATGACTCGTTCGGGCCGGCCCGCAGGGTTGCAGGGCCGCCGGTCCAGATGGGCGGCGGACTCCAGACCGTGACGGCCCCCGGTTTCGGTAGACCAACTGGCGGCGGGCTCCAGGCCGCGACAGCACCTGGTTTTGGTGGACCAAGAGTCTGCACGGCCTCTACGACCGCCGCCGCGGCCACCTGCTGAACGGGCGTCTCTAGCGCCCTGAGCATCGCCGGCGAGCGCGCTGGTCCAATAATCGGTCACCTGAATGTTTTGGCAGGCGGCGCAATTGCGCCCGGCGACTCCGCCCCCTATCTGCGCTGAAGCCACAGTCCAGGAGCCGATGATGACCAATCCTGCCGCCGGAATGCCTTGTCCCGTCTGCAAGGTCCCGCTCGTGATGAGCGATCGCCAGGGGGTCGAAATCGATTATTGCCCACAATGCCGGGGCGTCTGGCTCGACCGAGGCGAACTCGACAAGATCATCGAGCGAAGCGCACAGGACCTCGCGCCAGCCGCGCCTGCCGCGCCGGTCCGGGGCGCACCGCCCGCGCCGCAGCCGCAATATTCCGACCGCGGCTATCAGGAGGGCTATGGCCAAAGCGGCCATCGTTATCCGAAGCGCCGCAAGTCCTTCCTCGAGGAATTGTTCGACTAATAGGTCCAGCTCTTCGGCGGGACAGTAGCCAGGTCGGGCCGAGCTTGACGCTCCGGCGAATTGCGATACTTTAAGCTTAAAGTATCGGAGGCGCGGATGCGGATCGCATGCCTGGGCGGCGGACCCGCCGGGCTCTACTTCGCGATATCGATGAAGCTGCGCGATCCGCGGCACGAGCTGCATGTCTTCGAGCGGAACCGTCCCGATGATACGTTCGGCTGGGGCGTGGTCTTCTCCGACCAGACCGTCGACAACCTCCTCGCCAACGATCCCGTCAGCGGTGCCGTCATCCGCGACGAATTTGCGCATTGGGACGATATCGACGTCCATATCCACGGCGCCTGTATCCGTTCGTCGGGTCACGGCTTCATCGGCATCGGCCGGCGCCGGCTGCTCAACATCCTCCAGGACCGGGCCCGCGAGCTGGGCGTCCACCTCCACTTCGAGCATGAGGCCAGCCCCGATCTCGACGACTGGAAGGATTATGATCTGGTCATCGCCGCGGATGGTGCCAACAGCCGGATTCGCGGTCGATACGAGGCGCATTTCGCTGTCGACATCCAGACCCGCCGCAACAAATTCTTCTGGTTCGGCACCGAAAAGCCGTTCGAAGCCTTCACCTTCGCCTTCGAGAAGACGCAAGCCGGCTGGGTCTGGGCGCACGCCTACCGGTTTGACGACCATTTCTCCACGTTCATCGTCGAAATGGACCCGCAGACCTGGACGGGCCTTGGGCTCGACCGGATGGATCAACCCGAAGCCATCGCTTTCTGCGAAAAACTGTTCGCGAAATATCTCGACGGCCATTCACTCCAGTCCAACGCGCTTCATCTGCCCGGTCCGCAAGCCTGGCTGAACTTCCGTCGGATTGTCTGTGGGCGCTGGTCATACCGCAATCTCATTCTGCTCGGCGACGCCGCCCACACCGCCCATTTCTCGATCGGCTCCGGAACCAAGCTGGCGCTCGAGGACGCCATCAAGCTGGCCGAGGTGCTGAACCGTCCCGGACTGGCCCGCGAACAGGCGCTCGAGGAGTATCAGGCCGAACGCAATCTGGAGGTGCTGAAGCTTCAGAACAGCGCCCGCAATTCGACCGAATGGTTCGAGACGCTCCATCGCTACCTGGATTTCGAGCCCATACAGTTCGCTTATTCCCTGCTCACCCGGTCGCAGCGTGTCAGCCACGAAAATCTGAGGCTTCGCGACAAGGCCTGGCTCGAGGGCGTCGAGCGCTGGTTCCAGTCGCGAGCAAGGGGCGAGGCGGTGAACGAGCCCGCACCGCCCATGTTCGCGCCGTTCAGCCTTCGCGACATGAATCTCGCCAACCGGGTCGTCGTCTCGCCGATGGCAATGTATTCCGCGAAGGACGGCATGCCCGGTGATTTCCACCTCGTCCATTATGGCGAACGGGCCAAGGGTGGGGCCGGCCTCCTCTACACCGAGATGACCTGCGTTTCGGCCGAAGGGCGGATCACCCCGGGCTGTGCCGGCCTTTATGCGCCGGAGCATGTCGAGGCCTGGCGGCGCATCGTCGATTTTGTCCACGCCTTCAGCCGCGCCAAATTCTGCCTTCAGCTCGGCCATTCCGGTCCCAAGGGGAGCACTCGGGTCGGCTGGGAAGGTTATGACGTGCCGCTGGACCAGGGCAACTGGCCGGTCATGGCCGCATCCGACGTGCCGTGGAGCCTGGACAATCAGGTGCCCCGGCCGATGGACCGCAATGACATGGACGAGGTCGTCGCCCAGTTCGTCGCCGCCACTCGCCGCGGCGAAGAGGCCGGCTTCGACATGGTCGAACTCCACGCCGCCCATGGCTACCTCCTGTCCAGCTTCATCACCCCACTCACCAACAAGCGAAATGACGAATATGGCGGCAGCCTGGAAAACCGGCTCCGCTTCCCGCTCGAGATATTCCGGGCGATGCGCGCGGTCTGGCCTGCCGACCGGCCGATGTCTGTGCGGATCTCCGCCAATGACTGGATGGGAGACGAAGGCGTGACACCGGACGAAGCCGTGGAAATCGGCCGCGCCTTCGCCGAGGCCGGCGCCGACCTGATCGACGTCTCCGCGGGCCAGACCTGGGCGGAATGCCAGCCGGTCTACGGGCGCATGTTCCAGACCCCGTTTGCGGACAAGATCCGCAACGAAGGTCAGGTTCGGACGATGGCGGTCGGCAACATCTACGAGCCCGATCATGTCAATTCGATCCTCGCGGCCGGCCGCGCCGATCTCGTCGCGCTTGCCCGCCCCCATCTCGTCGATCCGATGTGGACGCTGCGTGCCGCGGCCACCCATGATTACCGGGACGTCCACGTCCCCCCTCAATATCTTGGCGGAATGGCCCAGCTCGCCCGCAACCTTGCCCGTGAAGCGGAGCTCAAGGCATGAAGCGGCTCGAGGGGCATCATGCCCTCGTGACCGGCGGCGGCACCGGAATCGGGGCGTGCATCGCCCGGGCGTTGGCTTCCGAAGGCGCGAAGCTCACTTTGGTCGGCCGGCGCCGAGAAAAGCTGGAAGAGGTCGGATCGGGCGATTTCGATGCCCTGGTCGCGCCGGCTGACGTGACCAGACGCGAGGACGTGGAACGGGTGTTCGCCATCGCCCGGGAAGCCCAGGGTCCGATCACGATCCTCGTCAACAATGCCGGCGCCGGCGAGAGCGCTTCCTTCGCCCGGACCACCGACGAAATGTGGCGGCGAATGATGGCGGTGAACCTCGACGCGCTGCTTTATTGCTGCCAGGCCGCTTTTCCCGACCTCCTCGCCGCCGGCGCGGGACGGATCGTCAATATTGCCTCGACCGCCGGGCTCAAGGGCTATGCCTATAGCGCCGCTTATGTCGCGGCGAAGCACGGCGCCGTCGGCCTCACCCGGGCGCTCGCGGTCGAACTTGCCCGAACGGCCGTCACGGTGAACGCCGTGTGCCCCGGATTTGCGGACACCGATCTTGCCAGCGACGCCGTTGCCCGGATCAGGGACAAGACCGATCGAACCGAGCAGGAAGCCCGGGCCGAGCTGGCCCGCTTCAACCCCCAGGGGCGCCTCGTCACGCCGCAGGAGGTGGCGTCTGCCGTGCTGTGGCTCTGCCTTCCGGAAAGCCATTCGATCACCGGCCAGGCGATCGCCGTCGCCGGCGGGGAAGTCATGTGAGCCACGCTTTGCAGATCCGCGAAAAGCATGGCGGGGCCCTGGGCGACCGCTCGAGCGTCCGGGTCTGGCTTCGTCTCCTGAGCTGCACGATGGCGATCGAGAAAGAGGTACAGCGCCGCTTCGGCGAGCAGGACATGACGCTCCCGAGGTTCGACATCCTGGCGGCCCTGGACCGCAAGCCGGAGGGCCTGCCGATGGGCGCCTTGTCGCGGGCGCTTCTGGTTTCCAACGGCAATATCACCCAGCTGGTCCAGAAGCTGGTCCAGGACGGCCTGGTGGAGATGAGCCCGCTCCCTTCGGACCGGCGGTCGTATATTGTCCGGCTTACTCAGGCTGGCCAGGAACGATTCCAGGCGATGGCCCAGGCCCACCATGACTGGATCGACAATATGCTGTCGGGGCTCGACTTCACCCAGCGCGAGCGGCTTTACGTCGCTTTGGGCGTGCTCAAGATGTCGATCGCCCGCGCGACCCAAAATCCGAACCGCGAAGGAAAAGACAAGTGAATCCGCAGGATTTCCAGCCCGGACGGTTCAAGCCGGCTTTTTTCCGCTGGGGTTATTCGGACGGGGTCGCCACCGTCACCCTCGACCGTCCGGAGAGGAAGAACCCGCTCACCTTCGAATCCTATGCCGAGCTTCGGGACCTGTTTCGCACGCTCGTCTATGCGCGCGAGGTCAAGGCCGTGATTGTCGCCGGCGCCGGCGGCAATTTCAGCTCCGGCGGCGACGTCCATGAGATCATCGGTCCATTGACCGAGCGCGAAATGCCCGCGTTACTGGACTTCACGCGGATGACCGGGGACCTGGTGAAGGCGATGCGGGCCTGTCCGCAGCCGATCATTGCCGCTCTCGACGGCGTCTGCGTCGGCGCCGGCGCGATCGTCGCCATGGCCTCCGACATCCGTCTCGCCACCGCGGCGACGAAAACCGCATTCCTCTTCACTCGCGTCGGCCTCGCCGGCTGCGACATGGGCGCCTGCGCCATCTTGCCGAGGATCATCGGCCAGGGCCGCGCCTCCGAATTGTTGTTCACGGGCCGGGTGATGACCGCCGAGGAAGGGGAACGTTGGGGCTTCCACAACCGGATCGTTCCGACCGCGGATTTGCTCAAAGAGGCGGAGGCTCTCGCGCGAAGTCTCGCCGACGGCCCCAATTTCGCCCACGGCATCACCAAGACCCAGCTCAATTCCGAATGGGCGGTGAGCCTCGATGTCGCGATCGAGATGGAGGCGCAGGCCCAGGCCATCTGCATGGCCACCAACGATTTCCGCCGCGCCTTCCTGGCCTTTTCATCGAAAGAGAAACCGGAGTTCCAGGGTGATTGACGGCCGCTCCAACCGTCTCGACTGGACCCGGACTCGGGCCTTGCCGGAGTTCGGCCGTTGAGCGATTGCGCGTTTCTCGAATGGCCTTTCTTCGACGAGGCTCATCGGCGTCTCGCCGGCGAGCTGGAAAGCTGGTGCTCGGCGGAGCTGAAAGCGGCCCACGGCGACGACGTCGACTCGGAATGCCGCGACCTTGTCAAAAGGCTCGGCGAGGCGGGCTGGCTTCGTTACTGCGTCCCCGCCGCTTACGGCGGCGTCCACGAATCCCTCGACGTCCGTTCGCTCGCCCTCATCCGCGAAACGCTCGCTCGCCATTCCGGTCTCGCCGACTTCGCGTTCGCGATGCAGGGATTGGGGTCGGGGACGATCAGCCTGTTCGGCAGCGACGCTCAGAAGGCGGCTTATCTTCCCGCCGTGGCGGAGGGGCGGAAGATCGCCGCCTTCGCCTTGACCGAGCCGACTTCCGGCTCCGACGTCGCCGCGATGGAAACCCGGGCTCGGGAAAATGATGTCGGCTTCGTCGTCGATGGCGGCAAGACCTATATCTCGAACGGCGGAATAGCGGATTTCTATGTCCTGTTCGCGCGGACCGGAGAGGCGCCCGGCGCAAAGGGCATTTCGGCGTTCGTCGTCGACCGCGATACCCGGGGTCTCGACGACAGCGAACGAATCCGGGTGATCGCGCCGCATCCTTTGTCGAGGCTGCGGTTCGACTCGATGAGCCTCCCTGCGTCCGCTTTGATCGGTGAGCGAGGCCGCGGCTTCGCCCACGCCATGGCCACCCTCGACGTGTTCAGGACCACGGTCGGCGCGGCCGCTTTGGGTTTCGCCCGTCGCGCGCTCGACGAAGCCACCGAGCGGGCCCTGACTCGAAGCCTTGGCCAAGGCCTGCTGGCCGACAATGCCATCGTGCAGTCGCTCCTGGCGGAGATGGTCCTCGACGTCGAAGCCTCCGCCTTGTTGGTCTACCGCGCCGCCTGGCTTCGCGACGTCAAAGGGCGCCGCAACAGCAAGGAAGCCGCATTGGCCAAGCTCCATGCCACCGACCGCGCGCAGCAAGTGATCGACAAGGCGGTGCAGATCTTCGGTGGCCTGGGTGTGACCGTCGGCGTCCCGGTCGAGAGCCTCTACCGGGAGATCAGGGCCCTGAGGATCTATGAAGGGGCTTCGGAGGTGCAAAAAGTGGTCATCGCCCGCAATCATCTTGCCGAGCACAGATCGGAACGACACGCATGAAGGCCCTGCTTCCCGCCGGTTGGCCGAGGCCCAAAGGCTATGCGAACGGTGTTTCGGCGAGCGGCCGAACCATCGTCACCGCCGGCGTGATCGGCTGGAACGCCAGCGAAATGTTCGAGGCGACCGACCTTCCCGGCCAGTTCCGGCAGGCGCTCGCCAATATCCTGGAAATCCTTGCCGAAGATCAGGCCGGACCCGAGCACATCGTCAGAATGACCTGTTTTGTCACCGACATCGACGAATATCGCTCGAACCTTTCCGCCATCGGCGATGCCTGGCGCGAGACGATCGGGCGCCATTTCCCGGCGATGGCCGTGGTCGCCGTGACCGCTTTGGTCGAGCCGAGCGCCAGGATCGAGATTGAAGCCACAGCGATCGTCCCGGAACCATGAACAGCGCCCACGTCGACACCTTCATCCGCGACCGGCTCCCGCCCGTCGAGCTCCAGCCGGAATTCCTGTTCACCTTGCCGGAGCTCCAATATCCGGAGATCCTGAATGCGGCCGTCGAGCTCATCGATCGCAAGGATCGTGGCTCGCTCGCTCTGATCAATGACGCCGGATCCTGGACCTACGGCGAGATGGCCGATCTATCGGATCGTATCGCCCGAATCCTCGTCGAGGAGGAAAGACTGGTGCCCGGCAACCGGGTCCTTCTTCGCGGACCCAATGGGGCGATGCTGTTCGCCTGCTGGCTTGGCATTCTCAAGGCGGGCGGGATCGTCGTCGCAACGATGCCGATGCTTCGTGGCGGCGAGGTTGCGACCGTTCTCGATCGGGCGCAGGTCAGCCATGCCATCGTGGACTCGCGCACGATCGACGATTTTTCCGCCGGCGCCGATCAGGCGGGAACCGTCCGCTCCCTGCTGACCTACGACGGCGACAGCGGCACAGGCGAGCTCGAACGGCGGCTCAAAGCTGTCGCTTCAGGCTTCCAGGCGATCGCTACGCACCGCGACGACGTCGCCCTGATCGCCTTCACCTCGGGCACCACCGGCCGCCCCAAAGGCTGCGTCCATTATCATCGCGACGTGCTCGCAAGCGCCGACAGCTTCGCTCGCTACGTCCTTGAGCCCAGGCCAGATGATCGCTGGGCCTGTTCGGCACCGATCGCCTTCACCTTCGGCCTCGGAATGTTATTGATCTTTCCATGGCGGTTCGGCGGCGCGGCGGTGACGATCGAGACCCCCGGGCCCAGGCCATTGCTCGAGGCGATCGCGAAGCACAAGGTCACGACGCTTGCGACGGCGCCGACGGCCTACAAGGCGATGCGGCCGATGCTGAAAGATCACGACATCGGCTCGCTTCGCACCTGCGTTTCCGCCGGTGAGCATTTGCCAGCTTCGATCTGGCACGCCTGGAAGGAAGCCACGGGCCTTGCCGTCGTCGACGGGATCGGCGCGACGGAAATGATGCACATCTTCATCTCGGCGAGCGGCGACGACATCCGCCCCGGCGCGACCGGAAAAACCGTGCCGGGCTATGTCGCAACGGTCCTCGACGATTCGGGCGTTCCGCTCGAAGCCGGCGTCGGCCGGCTCGCGGTGAAAGGCCCCACCGGTTGCCGCTATTTCGACGACGAACGCCAGCGTGATTATGTCCAGAATGGCTGGAACGTCACCGGCGACACCTATCGCAAGGACGAAGAGGGCTATTTCTGGTACCTCGCCCGCTCCGACGACATGATCGTGTCGTCCGGCTACAATATCGCCGCTCCGGAAGTGGAGAATGCCCTCCTTGCCCACGAAGCGGTCCAGGAATGCGCCGTCGTCGGCGCGCCCTGCGAGGAGAGAGGCCAGAAAGTGAAGGCCTTCGTCGTGCTCGCGCCCGGACATGCACCGGACACCGGTGCAGCCGCCCTGCTTCAGGAGCATGTCAAAGCCGCGATCGCTCCCTACAAATATCCGCGGGAGATCGAATTCGTCGAGGCCCTGCCGAAAACCGCGACGGGCAAGCTGCAACGCTTTGCGTTGCGCGATCGAACCGGATAAGCCTTCGAAATCGCGTCCTTAATCGCCGTGGGGGCAGGCGCGTTTGGGGGATGACGAACATGAGAAAATTCATGATCACGGCGCTGCTGGCAGCTCAGCTGCTGGCCGCCGCACAGCCTGCTATGGCGGCCGACCTGACGGACACTCAGGCCCAGCATATGGGCGCTTTCGCCGGTCTGCGGCTGCGCGTGCCGCTCGACCCGGAGTCCCGTAGGCAGCCGATCCGCGTCGGTCTGACCGTTGCGCCGACCCTGCACACGCAGAGCCAGAGCGGCGAAGTGCGCACGCGCTTCGGCGAAGGCCTCGAGTTCGGCGTCACCGGCCGCGAGCCGCTCAGGCTGTCATTCGCCGGCAAGCCCGTTTCGCATCTGGTCCAGGGCAAGTCCGGCCCGGGAGGAGAGCGGACAGGCGTTTCGACTCTGGGCTGGGTTGCGATCGGGGTCGGTGCCCTGGCCGCGGTGGTGCTCGTCGCCGGCGCCATCTGCCTCAGCGACAGCGACTGCATTCCGAGCGAGTGATCGCCACTCGGAATTAGCCCCCTCGGCCCTCCATGGCCGATTCGGCGGCCTGTCCGGAGGCAAGGTGACCTTCAGACGGTGAGCACGATCTTGCCGACATGTTCGCCGGATTCCATCAGCGCATGAGCCCGCGACGCTTCGGCAAGCGGAAAAGTCGTGTGGATGACCGGCTTCAGCCGCCCTTCCCCGACCAAAGGCCAGACGGTGCGCGACACGTCGTCGGCGATCATGACCTTAAATTCGACGGGTCGCGGCCGAAGCGTCGATCCCGTCAGCACCAGCCGCCTCTGCATCACCTTGGCGATGTTGAGCTCGGCGACGGCCCCTCGCTGAACGGCAATGGATACATGGCGTCCCTCTTCGGCGAGGCAATCCAGGTTGCGAGGGAGATAGTCGCCGCCGACCATATCGACGACGATGTCGACCCCTTGCCCATCGGTCACGCGATTCACTTCCTCCACGAAGTCCTGATCGCGATAATTGACGGCAAGCGTGGCGCCGAGCGCCTCCGCGCGCCGGCATTTCTCATCGCTTCCGCAGGTGACGATGACTTTGAGACCAAATAGCCGGCCAAGCGCGATCGCCATCGTGCCGATCCCGCTCGTGCCGCCATGGACGAGGAGCGTTTCGCCGTCGCGGGCATAAGCCCGATGGAACAGGTTGCTCCAGACGGTGAACAAGGTTTCGGGCATCGCGGCCGCTTCGATCATCGAGATCGCGTCCGGCACCGGCAGGCACATTTCCGCGACCGCGACGGCATATTCGGCATAGCCGCCGCCGGCGACGAGGGCGCAGACGGGCTGACCCATCAGCTCCTTGATCACGCCTTCTCCGATCGCCGCGATCGTCCCGGATATTTCGAGTCCCGGGATCGAGGGCGCTCCTGGCGGCGGCGGATAGAGCCCGCGTCGCTGAAGGACGTCGGGCCGGTTCACCCCGGCCGCCGCAACCCGGATCAGGACCTCGCCAGGGCCCGGTTCGGGGACCGGCCGGCGCACTGCAACGAGCACTTCCGGACCGCCGCTGGCGGCCGGGTCGATCGCCATCATCTGCTCCGGAATATCGGTCAAAGCTCCCCCCAAGTCCCCTTGTCTTTCTATTGACTTGGCTGCGACCGAGGTCAACGTTGCCGATCGAAAGTGCCGGCTTTCCGTAGCTCCAAATTCAAGGTGCAACGGGCTCCGTCAGTTCCTTCCGGCGGGCTTCGTCCACCTGATGAACGACGCACCCGAATAGATCGCGCGGTTGACAAGAGTCCCGCGGACGCGGATTCTCCGGGTCATGGACCTGGACGAGCTTTTCCCCGACAAGCCGGACGATCCGATCGCGCTGCTGGCGAAGCAGGATCTGGACCCCTTGTCCGTCGAAGAGCTCGAGGCGCGCATAACCTTGCTTGAGGCCGAAATCGCCCGGGTGAAGGCGAAGCTGGAATTCGCGGTTCACTTCCGGTCAACCGCCGACGAAATATTCCGCAAGTGACGCTCGGGGAACTTCCACGGCCGGTTCCGTTTTCCCCAGATGTTTCGGTCCTGCGCTTGATCGGGGCGACGGCAGGAACGACATATGTTGTGATGGGCCCGTGACATCTCGCGCGGGCCGGTAGGAGTAAACAATGCCGTCTTTTGCCCGCGAGCTGGAACAGACGCTCCATAACGCCCTTGCCGAAGCGAGCGGTCGTAGGCACGAATATGCCACCCTGGAGCATCTCCTTCTCGCCTTGATCGAGGACGTCCATGCCGGCCGGGTCATGGAAGCGTGCGGCGTCAATACAGGCGAGCTTCGTGACGCGGTTCGCCACTATCTCGACAATGAACTGGAGACGCTCAAGGTCGAAGGGGAAACCGATCCTTCTCCCACCAGCGGCTTTCAGCGTGTCGTCCAGCGCGCCATCCTCCACGTCCAGTCATCCGGGCGTGACGAAGTGACCGGCGCCAACGTGCTCGTCGCGCTCTTTTCCGAACGCGAGAGCTATGCCGTTTATTTTCTGCAGCAGCAGGACATGAGCCGCCTCGACGCCGTTACATATATCAGCCACGGCGTCGGCAAGGGCGAGTCCAGCGTGCCCGCGCCGGAAGTGAAAGGTGCGGAGGAAGCCAAGCCGGACGAAGGCAAGAAGAAGCCCGAATCCGCGCTCAAGCAATTCACCGTCAACCTGAACGAGAAAGCCGAGGACGGCCGCGTCGATCCCTTGATCGGGCGCGGTCCGGAGGTCGACAGGACCGTCCAGATCCTCTGCCGCCGTTCGAAGAACAACCCGCTCTATGTCGGCGATCCGGGCGTCGGCAAGACGGCCATCGCCGAAGGCCTTGCGCGCAAGATCGTCGAGGGAGATGTCCCCGACGTCCTCAAGCCTGCGGTGATCTATTCGCTCGACATGGGCGCCCTGCTCGCCGGTACCCGATATCGGGGTGATTTCGAGGAAAGGCTGAAGGCCGTCGTCAACGAGCTCGAGAAGCTACCGGACGCGATCCTGTTCATCGACGAGATCCACACGGTGATCGGTGCCGGTGCCACTTCGGGCGGCGCGATGGACGCTTCGAACCTCCTGAAGCCGGCGCTCTCCAACGGCGCGATCCGCTGCATCGGATCGACCACCTACAAGGAGTTCCGCAACCATTTCGAGAAGGACCGGGCCCTGCTCCGGCGTTTCCAGAAGATCGACGTCAACGAGCCGACGATCGAGGATACGGTCAAGATCCTCGCCGGCCTTCGATCCGCGTTCGAAGAGCATCATGGCGTGAAATACACGCCGGACGCGATCAAGTCGGCGGTCGAACTGTCGGCCCGCTACATCAATGACCGCAAGCTGCCCGACAAGGCGATCGACGTGATCGACGAGGTCGGGGCGATGCAGATGCTGGTGCCGCCGTCGCGGCGCAAGAAGACGATCACCGTCAAGGAGATCGAGGCGGTCATCTCGACCATCGCCCGGATTCCGGCGAAGAGTGTATCGAGCGACGACAAGAAGGCGCTCGAGCATCTCGACCGCGACCTCAAGCGGGTCGTGTTCGGCCAGGACGAAGCGATCGATCGCCTCTCATCGGCGATCAAGCTCAGCCGGGCCGGCCTTCGCGACCCGGACAAGCCGATCGGTTCCTATCTGTTCAGCGGTCCGACCGGCGTCGGCAAGACCGAAGTCGCCCGTCAGCTCGCCTCGATCATGGGCATCCCACTTCAGCGCTTCGACATGTCCGAATATATGGAGCGGCACAGCGTCAGCCGACTGATCGGCGCCCCTCCGGGCTATGTCGGCTACGATCAGGGCGGCCTTCTCACCGATGCCGTCGATCAGCACCCGCACAGCGTACTCCTCCTCGACGAGATCGAGAAGGCGCACCCGGACCTGTTCAACATCCTCCTCCAGGTGATGGACAACGGCAAGCTCACCGACCACCACGGCAAGACGGTCGATTTCAGGAACGTCATCCTGATCATGACGACCAATGCCGGCGCCGCCGACATGGCGAGCGAGGGGATCGGCTTCGGCAACATCTCGAAGGAGGATGCTTCCGACGAGGCGGTGAAGCGGATGTTCACGCCGGAATTCCGCAACCGTCTCGATGCGATCGTCCCGTTCGGCTATCTGCCGACCGAGGTCGTCGCCCGCGTCGTCGACAAGTTCATCCTCCAGCTCGAGCTCCAGCTGGCCGAGCGCAACGTCCACATCGATCTCGACGAGGACGCGCGCAAGTGGCTGACCGAGCGCGGCTACGACAGGCTCTATGGCGCCCGGCCGATGGGCCGGCTGGTCCAGGAGAAGATCAAGCAGCCGCTCGCCGAGGAGCTGCTCTTCGGCAAGCTCGCCCATGGCGGCGAGGTCAAGGTTCGGATCAAGGACAACCAGCCGGTGTTCGAGATCAACCCGGCCGCCCCGAAGGCTTCGAAGAAGAAGAAGTCCGCCGGCAAGAAGGAACAGGGCCAGCCCGAAGAGCAGGCCTGACATAAAGGCCCTCTCGTTCGAGAGGGCCTTTTCCTTTCGTGTCTCGTCGACCGGGGTTAAGAAGACGGCTCAGCCAGAGGAGCCGCGCAAATGACCGAGTCCCTCATTTTCTACGCCAACCCGATGTCGCGAGCCCGGATCGTCCGCTGGATGCTCGAGGAAGTCGGCGAGCCCTATGAGACAGTCGTCCTCGACTACGGATCGACGATGAAGTCGCCCGAATATCTTGCGATCAACCCGATGGGGAAGGTGCCGGCGATCCGCTACGGCGACACGATCGTCACCGAAGGCGCGGCGATCTGCGCCTTCTTGGCCGACATGTTCCCTGACCGCGGACTCGCGCCGCCGTCCGGCAATCCCAAGCGCGGTCCTTATTATCGCTGGCTGTTCTTCGCCGCCGGCCCCGTCGAGGCGGCGGTGACGGCCAAGTCGCTCGGCCTGCTAGCGCCGGCGGACAAGAAGACGATGGCCGGCTACGGCACGTTCGAGGAGACGATCGATTGCCTCGAGACGGCGATCAAGGACGGCCCCTATATCTGCGGCGAGCAGTTCACCGCCGCCGACGTCTATGTCGGCTCGCAGATCGGCTGGGGAATGATGTTCGGCTCGATCGACAAGCGCCCGGCCTTCGAGGCCTATTTCGGCCGCCTCCAGTCCCGACCGGCGGCGATCAGGGCCAACCAGCTCGACGAGGCCTTGATGCCGAAGCCGGAGCAGGTGCAACCGCAATGAACGACGACCTTACCCGGGCCGCGATCGCGCTCTACGACCGCTTCACCCACGGCGACCCGGCGGCGATGGACCGCCGCGCCTTCATGGCCGAACTGACCCGCATCGCCGGCGGCGCCGCCGCGGCCACGGCCCTGCTCAGCAGCGTCGCCGCCCATGCCGCGGCTCAGCCGCAGGTCGCGCCGGACGACGCCCGGATAACGACACGGACGCTGGAGTTCGAGCCCCGCCCCGGCCGCCGATACCAGGGCTACAACGCCGCCCCGAAGGACGCCGTAGCCAACCTCCCGGTTGTCATCGTTATCCACGAGAATCGCGGCCTCAACGAACATACCCGCGACGTCGCCCGCCGCCTCGCTTTGGCCGGCTATTCGGCGGTCGCCCCCGATTTCCTCAGCCCCGCCGGCGGCACCCCGGCCGACGAGGACCGCGCGCGGACGATGATCGGCGAGCTCGACATGGCCGACACCGTCGCCGACGGCGCCGCGATGATCCGTTGGCTCGCCTCCGCCGAGGGCGGCTCGCGCAAGGTCGGGATCGTCGGGTTCTGCTGGGGCGGCGGCATGGTCAACCGCCTCGCGGTCGCCGCCGGTGACACGCTGGACGCAGGCGTGACCTTCTACGGTCCCGCGCCGTCGGGCGCCGAGGCGCCCCAGGTTCAGGCGCCGCTCCTCATCCACCTCGCCGAGCGCGACGAGCGCGTCAACGCGACCGCCTTGCCCTGGATCGTCGCGCTGAGGAACGCGGGCAAAAGCGTCCGCGCGATCAACCATCACGATGTCGACCACGCTTTCCACAACGACACCTCGGCGGCCCGCTACAATGAACGGGCTGCCCATCGCGCATGGTCGGAGACGCTCGATTTCTTCGCCGAGCACTTGCGCGGCGCGTAAAAAAGGGCCCGGCGTCGCCGCCGGGCCCCTTGTTTCGATGTCTCGCGACCTATTCCCGGCTACCCAGGAAACGGAGCAGGAACAGGAACATGTTGATGAAGTCGAGATAGAGGTTGAGCGCGCCCATGATCGCGGCCTTGCCGAGGAAGTCGCTTCCCTGAAGCTGGAAATAGAGGCTCTTGATCTTCTGGGTGTCATAGACGGTGAGACCGGCGAAGATTAGCACGCCGATCCCGGCGATTGCCAGACTGAACGTGTCGTTCATCCAGAACATGTTGATGACCATCGCGACGATGAGCCCCACGACACCCATCAGGAGGAAGGTGCCCATGCCGCTGAGGTCACGCTTGGTCGTGTAACCATAGAGGCTGAGGCTCGCGAACGACGCCGCCGTCGCGAAGAAGGTCATCGCGATCGAGCCTTCGGTATAAACGAAGAAGATCGACGACAAGGACAGGCCCATCGCCACCGCGAAGGCCCAATAGAGGATCTGCGCGGTACCGGTGGAAAGCCGGTTGATCCCGAAGCTCATCACCAGGACGAACGCCAGCGGCGCGAACATGATGAGATATTTCAGGAGCCCAGGGCCGAACAGGATCGCCGGAGCGCCCTCCCATTGCGAAAAGAGCAGAGCGACGATTCCGGTCAGCAAGACACCGGACGTCATGTAATTGTAAACGGACAGCATGTGCGTCCGCAGGCCAGCGTCGAACGCGACATCTGCGTGTCCGGCCGTCGTCGCCGGCGAGGCGCCGCCTATCCGCGGATCAGACCAATTGGCCATCTCAAAGTCTCCCTTCACGGCGAAAAGCCGCCGAATGGGTCCAATATCGTGAGAATGGAGTGCGCTTTCAAGCGAAACCGGACAGGCGGCCCCGCGCACTGCTCATGATTCCGCCCGCCCGCCTTGCTATGGTCGCGTCATGCACCGCCTGTTCGTCGCCTTTCGCCCGCCCGCACCCGTCCGTTCGCTGCTGCTCGCCACGATGGGTGGAATCAGCGGCGCGCGCTGGCAGACGGAGGATCAGCTTCATCTGACCTTGAGATTCATCGGCGAGGTCGACCGGCACCTTGCCGGGGACGTCCTTGCCGCCCTCGGCGCCGTTCATCATCCGGCCTTCGATCTGGCGCTGAACGGCCTTGGCCTATTCGAACGTCGCGGGACTCCTGACATGGTCTGGGCCGGAGTCACACCGCAGGAGCCGGTTCGATCGCTCCACAACAAGATCGATCAGGCGCTTGCCAGGGTCGGCGTGCCGCCCGACCAGCGCGCCTTCCTCCCCCATATCACGCTGGCGCGGCTCAAGCCGTCGTCGGGTACCGTCAGAAACATGATGGAAAGCTCCGGCGGCCTCACCAGCGCGCTTTTCCGGGTCGACAGGTTCGCGCTCGTCGAAAGCCGCCTCACTCCTGACGGCGCCGTCTACACCGACGTTGAGACCTATTCGCTGGACTGATCGCCGGCGACGACCGCATCGCCCTCGCAGAGCGACTTCCGCTCGCGGCGCCACAGCAAATAGGAATAAACGACGGGGATGACCGCAGCGACGGCGATCGACACCAACAACAGCATCGCCAACCATTCAGGCGGAAGCGGCAGAAACGCGGCGATAAAAGTGATCAGCCCGGCGAGGACCATCAACTTGCCCGCCAGTCTGTGAGTCCTGACCCAAACCTCCTCGCTGGCCAGGGTCCACGGAGTCCTCACCCCGATCATGTACATTCGCCGCGACTTGGCGAGGAGGTTGCCGATGATCAGGAACATGAGGCCGCACGCCCCGATGATCAGGCGGTGGGTGGGGAGACCCCAGTCGAACGCCGTCGACAAGGTCGCGACCTGGATGACGATGCCGAGCAGCAACAGCGCCACCCATCCCCATAAATAAAGCGCCTGGCTTCGCGACAGGTTCCGGGTGCGCGGCTCCAGCGACGGCAGGAACCAGAAGAGCAGGGACAAAGCGGCCGTCATCCCGGCCGGCATCAGCAAAGCGGTCCACTTGTCGGCCCAATTGTCGGGCCTTCCGCTGAAATCCCAGTGGATCGGCAGTCGAACATCGTCCGGCAGGTTCATCGCGGCGGCGATTGCGATCGCTGCCATCGCTGCGACCAGGGCCGCCGAAACGCCTCCGAGAAGCTTGCGGTTCATGGCTTTATCTCCCCGTCTTTGGCGCCCATCCGGCCCATGAAGCCCATCAACACCTCCTCGAGCACCGACATGTTGATGCTGTAATAAATCGTGGTCCTTTGCTGGTCGGCCTGGATCAGCCCGGCTTCCTTCAGTTTGGCGAAATGGCCCGACATGGTCGGCTTCGACACCTCGAACGCCTCGGCGATCTCGCCGGCGCTCTTCGTTCCGCTTTTCAGCATCTCGAGAATCGCCCTGCGCGTGGGATGCGCCAGAGCCTCGAAGACATTGTTCACTCAGCCGCTCCAGCCGCGTCCGGCGGCCGGGTGACGAATCCGGCGATCGCCTCGACGACGCCGGGCGCCAATGGCAGTGCAGGGTCGCCATAGGTCGCGGCATTCATGGCACGATCATCGGCCGGAACGGCTTTCAGGACGTGATTGGTGTCGGAAAGCAGCACGAGCCGCGCCGCCGAATTTGCCGCGGCGAGACCCTCGGCGTCGGCCTGCGTAACCTGCAGGTCGCGAAGTCCCTGCACAATCAGCATCGGCAGCCGGACCGATCCGGCCAGCCGCGCCGGATCATAGGACATGAGATTGATCAGATAATCCTGCACCGGCGGCGCGAACAACGGCATCAGCGCCGGGTGAAGGTTGGCGGTGTCGACGCGGCGGCCCGCCTCGAGGCTGTCGATCGCGGGGATCGCCTGGCCCAGCAAGGGCGCATTGGCCGGATTGGCGCGAAGCTGCTCGCGAAGGATAGTGCCGATCGGCCGCCCGGCCGTGGAGACCAGGACGAGGCCGCACAGACCTTCTGGTTGCTGGCCCGCAGCCAGCGCAACGAGTCCGCCCTCGCTATGGCCGAGGACCCAGACGCAGGACGCGCCGGTGCGCTCGCGCGCTACCATGACCCACTGGCGAACGTCTTCGACATAATCGGGGATCGAGACCCGATTGGCGTCGGCGACGGCGCCGCCACTTCCGAACATGCCACGCTTGTCGATCCGGATGGACGTGATCCCGTTCGCTGCAAGGCCCTCGGCGAGGAGCCGCATCGTCGCGGCGCGTACGCCTGCGGGATTGTTGCCGTCGCGGTCGGTCGGTCCCGACCCGGGAACCATGATCATGGCCGCGCGCGAGGCGCCGGCCGGCGCCAGCATCGTGCCCCGGAGCGGCCCCAGCGGTCCCGGCGCCTCCACCTCGGTCGACAAGGGCGTGGCCGCAGCGGCTTGCGGCGATGCAAGGACCCCGGCGAAAATTGAAGCCACCAGGCCTGCGAACAGACTTTTTCCGTTCCGTTGCGTCACGTGCGATCTCCCGCCTGAGCGTTGTTTCGTTATTTAGGCAAATACCGAAACAACCGAGCACATGTCAAGCGCTCGCTGGTTCGTAACAGTAAACCCGACGAGTGCTCAGGCTCCGACTTCGGTGAGGAGCTGGTCGACCATGGCCGCATAAGCTGTCCCGAGCAGTCGAAGGTGAACCAGAGCCGGGAATAATTGGTAAATGGGCCGCCGCTCCTCCCACCCGGGCTCCAGGCCGCCATAACAGTCCCAGAAGGCGGGCGGCGGCGAGTCGAACAGGCAGAGCATCGCGAGATCGACTTCGCGGTGACCGTGATAGCAAGCCGGATCGATCAAGGCGGCGACTCGGCCGTCGCTAACCAGGATATTGCCGCTCCACAGGTCACCGTGGAGCAGCGAGGGTAACGGCAATAATGGCAGCCGGCTGCCGAGCTGCGCCACAAGGCGTTCGACCCGCTCGCGCCATGGCCGGTCCAGCACGGAGGCTGTCGAGAGCAGCCTCTGCTCGCCCCAGAAACGCGGCCAGTCGGCCCCCTGGCGGTTGTCGAGCTGGACGGTGCCGATCGCATAATCGACCGGCCAGCCATATTCATCGGCAGACCGCGCGTGCAATCGCGCCAACTGGCGGCCGATGTCGGCCCAGCTGTTCTCGCTGAAGAGACCATCGTTTTCGACATGTTCGAGCAGGAGCACACCGTCATATTCGGCCTCGACCACAGGAGCGGCTATGCCGAGGCCCGCAATGGTCCGGAGCATTGACGCCTCGGTGCTGACCGACGGCCCACCTTTGGCGACGCTCAAATGGCCATCGGACCGCCGCACCAAAAGAACTTCGGAGAGATCCCCCCCGGCGAGCCGTTCGAGGCGATCGGGGTCAACGCCCGCTAATTCGGAGACCCGACCTGCGAAGGCGCTCATTCCTGCCCCGCCAGCTTCGTGGCCAAAGCTCGCGCGCCTTCGGCAACATCTGCCCAGGTGACGTCGAAATGCTCTTCAGAGCCGTAATAAGGATCCGCCACGGTTTGGCCTTGGCGTCCCGGAACATGATCGAGCAACAAGGAGAGCTCCGCTTTCGCTCCGTTTGGTCTCAATCGCTGCAGGTCTCTGAGGTTGGCGGCATCGAGGGCGACGACATGGTCGAAAAGGTCGAAGTCGGAAGGACGCAATTGGCGCGCCCGGAGAGCCTCGATGTCTGCACCGTGCCGCTTCGCCGCGGCCCGCGCTCGTGGATCCGGGGGCTGGCCGACATGCCAGTCCCCGGTCCCGGCGCTGTCGACTTCGATCTCTACACCCAGACGCTGGGCTTCCTTGCGAAGCGCGGCCTCGGCCAGAGGCGACCGGCAGATATTGCCGAGACAGACGAAAAGGACTCGGGTGGCCATTGGCGAACCCTTGTTGCCAAAAAGGTCGGCTCTGCTAGCCAGAGGCAAAGAAAAGCACAACGGAGGGTGTATGGCGAGTGTGAGCGAGGACGCCGCCCCGGCCGCCAGGCCGCGCATCGGCGCATATGCATGGTATGCGCTTTTCGTCCTCGTCCTGGTCTACATCATCAACTTCATCGACCGGCAGATTCTTTCGATCCTCGTCGGCGACATCAAGCGTGACCTCAACGTTTCCGACGCCCAGATCGGCTTTCTCTACGGCACCGCCTTCGCCGTCTTCTATGCCTTGTTCGGAATCCCGCTCGGGAGGCTGGCCGACAGCTGGTATCGCGGCCGGCTGATGGCGATGGGCCTGGCGCTCTGGTCGTCGATGACGGCTTTCTCTGGCTTCGCCAACAGCTTCGGCATGCTCGCTGCCGCCCGCATCGGCGTCGGCATCGGCGAAGCGAGCGCCTCCCCCGCCGCTTATTCGATGATCTCGGACCATTTCCCGAAGGAACGCCGGGCGACCGCTTTGTCGATCTATTCGAGCGGCCTTTATATCGGCGGCGCGCTTAGCCTGCCGATTGGCGGCTTCGTCGTCAGCCGCTGGAACATGGCCTATCCCGACCCCGCCGCCGCACCCATGGGCCTGGCCGGCTGGCAGGCTGCCTTCCTCGCCGTCGGCATTCCCGGCCTGCTGCTCGCTTTGTGGGTGCTCACCCTTCGCGAACCGCAGCGCGGGGCGTCCGACGGCTTGCCGCAGCCGGTGGTCCGGCCGAACGCCTGGCGCGAGTTCGGCAAGGAGCTGATGGCGATCCTGCCGCCCTTGACCCTGTTCAACGTCGCCAGGATCCCAGGGGCGCTGAAGACCAACCTGCTCGTTTTGGCCCTCGTCGTCGCCGTCGGTTATTTCCTCTACTGGCTCACCGGCGACTGGCCGCAATGGACCGCTTACGGCCTCGGCGTCTATGCCGTCTTTTCCTGGATCCAGTCGCTGAAGCATCGAGACCTGCCGGCCTATCGATTGATCTGGGGATCGCCGATCGTCGTCATCCTCGCGATCGCGTTCGGCAGCATCTCGTTCGTCACATACGCCACCAGTTTCTGGATCCCGCCTTATGTCGAGGCGAATTTCTACGCCGGCGGCACCGAGCCGGGGCGCTATATCGGCGGCTTCAGCGCCAAGGAGGAAGTCGGCTTCATCATCGGCTGGTCGGCCGCTTTCTCGGCGGCCGCCGGAGTCATCCTGGGTGGCTATATCTCCGATCTGTGGCGCCAGCGCGATCCGCGCGGCCGGATCTTCGTCAACATGATCTCGGTGATCGTGCCGATCCCTCTGGTCGCGTTCATGCTCACGACCGACAATCTGACCGCTTTCTACTGGGTCAATCCGGTGGCGCACATGTTCGCCTCGGCCTGGGTCGGCGCCGCCGTCGCAACCTTGCAGGACGTCGTGCTGCCGCGGATGCGGGCGACGGCGGGCGCGACCTATATCCTCGGCACGACGATGGTCGGACTCGCGCTCGGACCTTATTATGCCGGCAAGATGTCGGTCCTTACTGGGAGCCTGCCAATGGGGATCGCGGCCTTGTACCTCATGCCGCCGCTCACCTTGCTGGGCCTGTGGGTCGGTTCACGCCGGATCGCCGAACTCGAGGCAACAAAGGTGGAGCGCGCCCGCGCCGCGGGCGAGTTGATCTAGCAAGCTTCCAGCAAATCAAGATCCTGGCGGCTAGACCGTCGTCGGCCCTCGAGCCTAACGGACGATGACCGGCTCCAGCACACCGCAAGCAATCCTCGCGCCCGAATTGCCGGACGGATCGGTGCGGTTGTCGTCCGCGGCAGCGTGGATGACGAGGCTTGCACCGTCGCGATCGAACAAGGCTCTGTCGCCCCGCTCCAGCTGCGTCGCCGGAACGACATATTCGAGCGTCCCCTGGCCGTCGGTGCCGATCAGGAGATTCGGCAGATCACCAAGGTGCGGCCCCTGCGGGTTCTGCGTGCCATGGAGCCGGCCGGCCGGGTTCCAATGCGGTCCAGCGCTGGAGAAGTCGGGCGGCGCACAGACGCCAATGGCGTGAAGGTGGGCGCCGTGCACTCCGGGCGGCAAGTTTGTGCCGACGATCCTGATCCGGATCCGATCGCCCTCCTGAGTAGCCGTCGCCGTGCCGAGCGAACGGCCCGTCAGATCGCGCAATTCTGCCGCCGCGGCGCCGGCAATCATGTCGGGTTCGGGGACCCGGTTGTCCGTCACGCAGGCGGTGAGTCCGAGAGCGAACAGGCTCGTCAGCAACGCGGATCGCTTCATTCCATCTCTCCTCTTGGTTCTGGATGAACGGCCCGACCGGAATAGAGTTGCCGACGAGTCAGCGGCGCCGCGGCCGCTCCGGCTTGCCGACGCCGTGCCAGCGAAGTCCGGCCGCCTCGACCTCTTCCGGGGGATAGACATTGCGAAGGTCGACGAGGATGGGCTGTGCCATGATCGTGGCCAGCCGCTTGAGGTCGAGCGCGCGAAGAACGTCCCACTCGGTGACGAGAACGACGGCGTCGGCGCCGTCTGCCGCCTCGTAGGGGCCGGCGCACAACTCGACATTCGGAAGCAAGGGTCTGGCCTGCTCCATCCCCTCCGGATCATAAGCCCGAACCGTGGCGCCGACATCTTCGAGCGCCTGGATGATGCTGAGCGAGGGCGCGTCGCGCATGTCGTCGGTATTCGGCTTGAAGGTCAGGCCGAGCACGGCCACCGTCTTGCCGCGGGGGTCGTCGCCTAGCGCCGTGATGACCTTTCGTCCCATGGCCCGCTTGCGCGCGTCGTTGACTCCGACCACGGCCTCGACGATCCGGAGCGGCGCCTTGCTGTCCTCCGCCGTCTTCAACAGGGCCAGAGTGTCCTTCGGGAAACACGAGCCGCCATATCCCGGGCCGGCATGGAGAAACTTGGCACCGATCCGGCCATCGAGACCGATGCCACGAGAGACGTCCTGGACGTCGGCACCGACGGCCTCGCACAGGTCCGCGATCTCGTTGATGAAGGTGATCTTCGTCGCAAGAAAGGCGTTGGCGGCATATTTGATGAGTTCCGCGGTGCGGCGGGACGTGAAAAGCAAAGGCGCCCGATTCAGGTATAGCGGCCGGTAGACCTCGCGCATCACTTCTGCAGCATGTTCGTTCTCGGTGCCGATGACGATCCGGTCGGGATGCTTGAAATCCTCGATCGCAGCGCCTTCGCGCAGGAATTCCGGATTGGAAACGACAGCGATATTCCGCTCCGGCGCCTTCTCGCGAAGGATCCGCTCGACCTCGTCGCCGGTGCCGACCGGGACAGTGGACTTGGTGACGATCACCGCCTGGCCGGTAAGGGCCTCGGCAATCTCCTCAGCGGCGCTGTAGACATAAGTGAGGTCGGCATGACCATCGCCGCGCCGCGACGGCGTACCGACCGCGATGAAAATCGCCTCGGCGCCGTCGACGGCCCTGGCGAGATCCGTCGTGAAGTCCAGACGGCCGCCGGCGACGTTTCTGGCGACGAGCTGGTCCAGGCCCGGCTCGAAGATCGGCATTACGCCCTTATCGAGCGCGTCGATCTTCGAAGCATCCTTGTCGACGCAGACGACATGGTGCCCGAAATCGGAAAAGCACGCGCCCGAGACAAGCCCGACATAACCGGTGCCGATAATGGCGATCCGCATCTTTGCTCCCTTGGATGAGCGAGGTCGCCGCGGGCGTTATCAAAGCGAGGCTGGCTGGAACAGTGGCTTTGCGGGCTCGGCAGCCGGCTAACCTGTCTCGATCGCGGGGGGATCGGATAAAAGAAAGGGAGCCGGCCCAAAGGACCGGCTCCCAGATCTTGAGTGGACCCCGCCGCCGAAGCGACGGGTGCCAGGCTTACCAGCCGGAGCCGGTGCCGAAGACGATCTCCACGCGCCGGTTCTGCGGCTCGCGGACGCCATCGGCGGTCTCGACCAGCGGCCGGCTCTCGCCGAACGCTTCGGTGGTCATGACGCCTTCCGGAATTCCGCGGCCAGCGAGATACTGGCGCACGTTGTTCGCACGGCGCTGAGACAGACCGACGTTGTAGGTGTCCGAACCCGACCGGTCGGCGTGACCGGAGAGAACGACCTGAGCCTGACCCGTCTGCGCATATTGCTGCGCAGCGTTGTCGAGGATCGCAGCCGCCTGCGGCGTGATGTCGTCGCGGTCCCAATCGAAGAACACCACGAACGGCCCAACTGCGACCGCGGGAGGCGGCGGCGGCGGAGGCGGAGGCGGCGGGGGCGGCGGCGGCGGCGGAGGCGGAGGCGGCGGAAGCGGCTCTTCGACACCACCGAAGTTGAACGTGATGCCGCCCAACAGGCTGTGAGAACGGAACCGCGACTTCGACTCGTCACCGAGCCAGTTGATCGTCCGAATGTCCTCGGTGTTGAAGAAACGATACCGAACCGTCACGTCGATATTGTCGGTGATCGCCTGGCGAACACCGGCAATCGCCTGCCAGGCGAGACCGCTGTCGGAATCATCAAGGAACGCGCCCTGATTCGCATAAGCGCGATGGTTGTTATAGCTGACGCGGGCGTAGCCGATACCGCCGCCGACGAAGCCGCTGATGCCGTCATCGTCACCGAAATCGAACATCGCATTGGCCATGAAGCTCAGCACCGAGGTGCTGCCGCCGCCGGCTTCCGCGATGCGAACCGGGATCGACGCACCGGCGCCGGAATCACCAGGGAGGCCGATCACGGTCTCATAGGCATCGAGACGAGCGCGCTTGTAGGCAACTTCAGCCTCGAGCCGGAACGAGCCGAGGTCATAGCCGACGAACGCAGCGCCATCATATCCTGTTTCATGGTCGATCTCGAGTTCGCCTTCGCCGGTCGGGATCGGACCCGCACGACCAAATTCGAATTCGATATCCTCCACGATCATGGCACCAAAGTCAGCACCGATATACCAAGCGCCATCACGCGCTATGGCCGGGCTGGCGATTGCCGTGGACGACAGCGCCACAACAATGGCGAGCTTCCGCATAATCTTCCCCTTTCATCTGCGTCCCAATTGGAACGACGTGAACTCCTTACGGTAAGCCGAGTTTGGGTGCAAGCACGCTTCGACCCCCGAACTGTTGCTGAAATACCGCAGCGCACCTTGGAGATGAACTGTAGATTACCAGACCGTGCCGAAACGACAGCCGCTCTCTTCGGTTGCATGCTTGGGCTCCAGTTCGTTAAAGTGTGCAGCGACTGTTGCAACAATGTCGCACCTAGGCTCGCAGCAGTCATCGTTGCGCGAAGGTTTTCCGCTTTCGCGACAACGACTTGCAGGCTCGTAATCGACTTTGCGCAGCGCTCGGAATGGGAATGCGGGCCGCGCGCTTCGCCCAGAAGCGCGAACCGTCGGCCGGACAAAGACCCCTTTCCTTTTGATCGCGCGTGGCGCAGTCTCCGGATGCCGAAAAGTGCAAGTCAGGAGGGGACTTGGCCATGTTTTTCAGCTTGATAGCTCTGACCGCCGCGGCGGCATCGATGCAGGCGGATCCGGTCAACGGCGCGCGCCGCGCCTACACCGAATGCCTTCAATCCTACATGCGCGCGCAGCTGGAACAACGAACCGAGCCGACGGCTTTCGAGGCCGCGGTGGCCAGCCAGTGCAGCGATCGTGCAGCCGCCTTTACGGCAGCCGTCGTCCAGCGCGACTCGCGTGCCGACGGTCGGGCTCGGGCGGAGGAGAATGCGCGCTCGCAAATGGAAGAAATACGGGCGACGAAAATCGAATATTATGCCGATTATCACGCCACCAACTCGATGCCGCCGGACTGACGCAAGCAAATCCGGGCGAGTGCCCGCATAGGCGATGCCCGCGCTGCGCCGCTTCAGCCTTGCTCGATGATCGGATTGGACGGTCGCGGATCCTCGTCACTCTGGATCCTCGAGGCCTCCGCCTCATATTCCTCGGCGATCAGCAGCAGATGCTCGATCATCCCGGGATCGCCAATCGACATGGCAAGCTCGCGACACTTCTGAGCCTGAGACCGACAATATGCAGAATCCCGCATGGGCAATCCATCTTCGCCGCCCCCGGCGCACTTGCCGCTAGCGTTGCGATTGATCGAAATCAACCCGTCACAGCGGCGAGGTCAAGGACCGTCCCGCGGTGGGGCATTGCTGATGTCGACAAGATTTCGCCAGGCGCCATCCGCTTCCTTGCGCCACAGGGTCACCGCCCGGAACTGCTGGGTCAGCGGCTCCCCATCAGGGCCGGTCACCGTCACCTGCGTCCTTTCCACCAGATAGCCGAGATCGCCTGACGCCGCGATATTGGCCTCGATCGGTTCCCAGCTGATCCGGAAACCCGGCACGGCGAAACTCGCCAGCAGATATTCGCGGATCGCCGGCTTGCCTCGTCGTTCCGGTTCGCCCGGGGCAATGATCAGAGCGTCGTCGGTCCAGTAGCTTAGCATCCGATCGACATCGCGGCTCTGGGCTGCCTCGGACCATTCCCGGCTGGTCTGCATCAGCCGCTCAGCCTCCCGCTCCATGGAATCTTTTTTGTCGCATCCGCTCAGCATGAAGCATGCGACGCCGGCCAACGTGGCCGCGGCCCTCGCCTTGTGCTGTATCGATTTCGCCATCAGAGCCTTCCCCCTGCGGTGAAACTAGCAGATGGGAGTGACGAGTAAATCACACCTCTGCCGATGCCGCCCGGCGGACAAGCCGCCTTGCCCCGCTCCACACACTTGACTATATGGCCGCCGTCCAGCGGGCGCTTACGCTCGCGGAAAGCCGAACGGGCGAAGCGCGTAGGGGGCGGTAAGCCGCCTCCTGACGCGCCTTTTTTGCTTTTCCGCCTTCCGCGCGCAGGCGTCCTGCAGGGCGCCGCTTCGGCATGGGGTCGTTGCGGCGACATGACTCTGGCCCGGCCCGCGCCTTACCAACCGCGGTGCGGACCGGTATGACAAAGGTATTGCACTTGGCCACAACGGCACATCCAACCCGCGACGACTTCGCGGCTATGCTCAACGAATCACTCGGCGGCGAAGACCAGGGCTTTGAAGGCCGGGTCGTGACCGGCACCGTCACCGCCATCGAGAACGACATGGCCGTCATCGACGTCGGCCTGAAATCCGAAGGCCGAGTGCCTCTGCGCGAGTTCGCCGCGCCCGGCCAGAAGGCCGAGATCGACGTCGGCGACAAGGTCGAAGTCTTCGTCGACCGCATCGAGAACATGAACGGCGAAGCGATGCTCAGCCGCGACCGCGCCCGTCGCGAGGCCGCCTGGGATTCGCTCGAGAAGGAATTTGCCGCCGGCAACCGCGTCGACGGCGTGATCTTCGGCCGCGTGAAAGGCGGCTTCACCGTCGATCTCGGCGGCGCCGTGGCCTTCCTGCCCGGCTCCCAGGTCGACATCCGTCCGGTTCGCGACGTCGGGCCGCTGATGGACCTGCCGCAGCCCTTCCAGATCCTGAAGATGGA
>DAINCA010000002.1:25133-41411 GCA_036732645.1 Allosphingosinicella sp. | reverse complement strand
TTGGCGCGAAGGTCTATTATGGCGACGGGACCCGGCTTGACCTGCTTCGCCAGGCCGGCGCCGTCGATGCCGAATTGATCCTGTTCTGCCTCGACGGCGACCAATTGGAGACCGAGTTCCTGGAAGGCGTTCACGAGGCGTTCCCCAATGCCTCCATCTTCGTCCGCGCTTATGACCGTCGGGCCTTGCTGAAGCTTCGTCATGCCCCGATTGCAGGGGCGGTTCGCGAGGTCCTCGATTCAGCGGTGCGGATGGCGCGAATGGCAATGGAGCGGGTCGGCGTGAACGCGGCCGAGGTCGACCGAACCGAGGAACTCTATCGCGCCCGCGATCACGAGCGCCTCAAGGCTCAACTCGAATCCGGCGACCTGCGAGCCAAGAACGATCGGATGTTCACCGAACCCGAGCAGCAGGTATCCGGGGAGCCCGGCTAAAACAACGGCACTTCAGTCCTGAAGTTATCGATATTCGTAGCTCGAATAGAATGGATTAATTGGCAGAGTTCATTTCTCGAGCGAGAAACGCGTGTCCGATCCCGTGGGTCAGAATGAGGGTGCCATCCTTCTTGTCGTGGCGCATTCGTGCTTTCAGCCGAACAGGCTCGATGGGGCTGCTCGTCGGCAGACCGACCTGTTCCAGATGCCGAAATACCCTTTCTGCGTCCGAGGGTGAGCAGTAGCCCCGTTCAACGGACAGATCGAAGGCCATGATCATGCCGATGGCGACGGCTTCGCCATGAAGGATGCCCGTTTCGGCTTCGATCGCGTGGCCGAAACTGTGGCCAAAGTTCAGCAAGGCCCGTTGCCCTGCAAGGTCGCGCTCGTCGCCGGCGACATAGTTCGCTTTGGCCCTGACACAGTATTCGATCGCGTGAAGCTGGGCCGCGCTATCGCCGGCGAGCAGCTTGTCGACATGTTGCTCGCACCACGCGAAGAAGGCCTCATCCCCGATCAGCCCATATTTGACGACTTCCGCGTAGCCCGAGCGAAGCTCGCGTTGCGGCAAGGTCGATAAGGTCTGCGGATCGATCAGAACCAGGGCCGGTGGGTGGAACGCCCCGATGAGATTCTTGCCCTGCTTCGTATTGACCCCGGTCTTGCCACCAACCGCCGAATCGGCCTGGGCGAGAAGGCTCGTCGGCACCGCCACCCAGCCGCATCCGCGTTTGAGCAGGGCTGCGGCAAGACCGGCGAGGTCGCCGACCATCCCGCCGCCGACCGCGACGACGTGGTCGGATCGACCGACGCCGGCTTCGATCATCGCCTCGAGCAGTGTCTCCAGCTGCGACATCGTCTTGCTGGCTTCACCGGGCGGAAGGACGAACCGGCCGCAAATGTCACCTCGGAGCCGGTCCGGCCAACCGGCGTCGGCGACATTCTGGTCGGTGACGAGAAACAGTCTGCCTGCCGGGAGCTCGGCGTCGTCGAGCAGGCCGACGCCAATCCGGATCGGGTAACCGAGGCAATCGATATTGATCATCCGTGGCACTCGAGCGCTTTGATAATCTGGTCGACGATCCTTTGCGGCGGCAGATTCCCGCATTCGACGTGCAGATCTGCCAAAGCGTAATAAGGACGACGCTCGACCAAGAGATCTTCCAGCCTGCGATCCGCATCGTCGCCTCGAAGCAATGGCCGTCGTTCGTCGCCGGCCAGCCGTGCGATCAGGATGGGTATCGGTGCGTCGAGCCATATCGTGAGGCATTCATCGAGAAGGCGTCGGCGCGTCGCTTCATCCGCAAAAGCGCCGCCGCCGGTGGCAATTACTCTTGGCGGCGTCTCCAGGAGCCGAAAGATCGTGTCCCGTTCGTTCCTCCGAAAGGCTTCCTCTCCATGACGTTCGAAAATTTCGGTGATGCTCATGCCGGCGTTGCGCTCGATCTCCGTGTCCGAATCGGCGAAGGGTCGACCGAGCCGTTTCGCCAATCGACGTCCGACGATTGACTTGCCTGAGCCCATGAGTCCGACAAGGGCGATCGTGCGGCCTATCTGAAATCCCCCGTCCGGCATGAAGCGGGGGCTATACAGATCGCTTTGTGCTGGGGCAAAAGGCCGGCCATGCCCAGACCCAGATATGATTTCGGTCCGCAGCGTCGTCGCCGCTCACCGCTCCCAACCATCCTCCTCCTGCTGCTCGTGCTGATCATCGGGTTGCTGGTCTACGCGTCCACGGTGGACACGGAAGTTCCCGTCGGCCCGATCGAGCAGGACGTGACGAATGAAGTCCTGGCGCAGTAAACTGCTGTTGCTGGCCGGGGTCGCGACTCTGGCAGTCGCCATTCCTGCTGCGAGCCAGGAATCCCCCGAATCCCTGCTTCCGCCCGGCTTTGGCGATCCTGGCACCGCGCCACCGCCGCCGCCGCCGGACAGTGCCCCGTCTCAGCAAACGCCGCCCGGCTTCGGTTCCGAACAGCCGCCTTCGTCCGCTCCGACCGCGCCGCGGAGTTCGGCACCGATCGACGGCCTCGCAGAGGTCGACGAAGCGGACGTAGAGGCGCTCGAGGCGGGTCGGCCGATCAACTATTTTTCGATCCCGGAGGGCGCCGAGCGCCCGGTAGACGTCGTTGTGGTACTCGACCCGGGCAATTTCGGGCTGGGAACGGGCGCTTTCGGGAACGCCGGAGGGGCGTATCTGGCCACGCTCATGCGTCGGCTCGACGCGCCCTTGCCGTCGCGCTGGATGACCATATTGCTTCGCCGTGCTTTGCTTTCACGGGTGACGGCGCCGGCTCGGATTCATCCGGTGGATTGGGTCGCCGCAAGGGCCGGACTGCTGCTTCAGATGGGCGATGCCGACGCCGCGCGACTTCTGGTCGAGTCGGTCGATCGTGAGCTTTATACGCCGTTGATGGTGCAGACCGCGGCTCAGACGGCGCTCGCAACCGCCGATCCCGCATCCTTGTGCCCGATCGTCGAACCAGCCCGAGAAATTTCCGACGACGACGCCGTTTGGACTCTGGCCGAGGCCATGTGCGCAGCGCTCGAGGGTGAACCTTCCAGAGCCGATTCGCTTGTCGATCAGGCGCGGCGCGAGGGCGGCGGCGGAATAGACCTTCGCCTTGCGGAAAAGATCGTCGGCGCCGGCGCCCAGACCCGTCGTTCAGTGACGATCGACTGGGAGGGCGTGGACGAGATCACTCCGTGGCGCTTCGGCCTCGCCAGTGCGACGGGCGTGGAAATCCCGGAGGCGCTTCGCAGGGATGCGGATCCCAGGATCAATGCCTGGCTTGCGCGTGCGCCGATGGTACCGCTTGAGCAAAGGCTCGAGGCGGCCTGGACCGCAGCCACCCTCGGGATCTTCTCCTCGCGTTCCCTGGTCGACATCTACAGCCTCCTGTTCGACGCCACCGATCCGGCGGAGGTTGCCGGCACTGTCGGCGCCAGACTTCGAGCGGCCTGGACTCACCGCCAGCCGGCGGAGCGCGTCGCGGCGATGCGCGGCCTGTGGAACGAGAACGATTCGCCACCCCTTCGTTATGCCCATCTGATCCTTACGGCGGGCGCGGCTGGAAGGGTCCAGCCTACGCCGGACCTTGCCGGCGACAGCCGGGATCTGATCGCCTCCATGCTTTCCGCCGGCATGGACCGCGAGGCGGCGCGCTGGAGCGATGTCGTCGAGGAAGAAGGTGGCAATCGTGGCTGGGCGTTGCTCGCTTTGGGATCGGCTCAGCCACGAGTCGACCTCTCCGCGAACCGGGTAGAATCCTTCATCGATGCCGATGACAGCGACGACAAGACGCGCAGCAAGGCGCTCGTCGCCGCATTGGCCGGGCTCGGCCGACTTTCAGCGGACGATGCCACCGCCTTGGCATCGGCAGCGGGTTTCCGGCTGTCAACCGACAGCAATTGGGGCCGGGCGATCGATCAGGCAGCCCGTTCGCGGCAGCCGGCAACGGTGGCCTTGCTTGCGGCGGTGGGAATGCAGACCCGCAGCTGGACGGGAGTCCCACCGTCTTCGCTGTTCAGGCTGATAAGGGCGCTTCGGGTTGCCGGCCTTGAATATGAGGCTCGGATGATCGCGGCCGAGGCGCTCACCCGATTGTGATCGGCGGCGAAGACCGCCAGCTTATCGCCGCCTTCCTGGAGATGATGGCGGCCGAAGCCGGGGCCGCCCGCAACACCTTGCTCGCATATGGCCGCGACCTCCACGGCGCGTCGCGAACGCTTTCTGGTACGCTCGCTTCGGCGGGAGCGAATGAACTGGAGCGATTGGGCGCGGCATGGCTTCCCCTCAGCCGGGCGACCGTCGCTCGGAAAGCGGCGGCGCTCCGTCGATTCTTCGCCTTTCTCCACGACGAGGGTTTTCGTCCGGACGATCCTTCGGCCGCGCTGCCGCGACCCGGCGCCGAACGACGGCTGCCGAAGATCCTCGATCACGAGGCCGTGGCGGCATTGTTTCGTGAGGTGGAGGAGCGCAAGAAACAAGGCGACAAGGCGGCGCTTCGCCTGGTGGCGTTGCTCGAGCTGCTCTACGGATCGGGACTTCGCGCGACGGAGCTGGTGTCCCTTCCGCGCCATGCCATTTCGGCCGACAAACCGTTCCTCATCTTGCGCGGCAAGGGCGGCCGAGAGCGATTGGTGCCGATTTCCGACCGCGCTCGGGCGGCTGTGTCCGACTGGGCTGCTTTGGTGCCGAGAGATTCGCTTTATCTGTTTCCATCCGGAAAGAAGCATCTCAGCCGGGTCCGGCTTTACCAGCTCGTCAGGGAAATTGCGGGGGACGTGGGCATTCCACCGGAACGAATCAGCCCCCACGTTCTCCGTCACGCCTTCGCGACTCATCTGCTCGAAGGAGGCGCGGATCTTCGCGCCGTTCAGTTGTTGCTCGGTCACGCCGACATCGCCACCACCCAGATCTATACCCATGTCGACTCCAGGCGACTGGTCGAGCTGGTCAACAGCCGCCATCCGCTCGCCAGATCAAGCGGTCGGCGCGTTGACGGCAAACGGAAGCCGGCCTAACCGGCGCGGTTCATGGCGACTTTCCTTGATTTCGAAAAACCGATCGCTGAGCTCGAAGCGCGCGTCGCCGAGCTTCGCGACACAGCGTCCGCGGGCGAGCTCAACATCGAGGCCGAGATCGGGCGCCTCGAGGAGAAGACCGACAGGCTGTTGCGGGAGACTTATGCCAGGCTGACGCCATGGCAGAAGACGCAGGTCGCCCGCCACCCGGAGCGTCCCCATTTCAAGGACTATGTCGCCGCCTTGATCGAGGATTTCGTGCCGCTCGGCGGAGATCGAAATTTCGGCGACGACCAGGCGATCATCGGCGGGCTGGGAAAGCTTAATGGTCGCAAGGTCGTGATCATCGGTCACGAAAAAGGCGACGATACGGCCAGTCGCCTCCGGCACAATTTCGGCATGGCTCGCCCTGAAGGCTATCGCAAGGCGATCCGGCTGATGGAACTGGCCGACCGCTTCGGCTTGCCCGTGGTGACCTTGGTGGACACACCCGGCGCCTTTCCAGGTGTTCAGGCCGAGGAACGGGGCCAGGCAGAGGCGATTGCCCGATCGACCGAACAGTGCCTGAAGCTCGGAGTCCCCTTGGTTGCAGCCATCGTCGGAGAGGGCGGTTCGGGTGGAGCGATCGCGATCGCCGCGGCCAACCGTGTGCTGATGCTGGAGCACAGCATCTATTCGGTGATCTCGCCCGAAGGCTGCGCCTCGATCCTGTGGCGGACGTCCGAGAAAGCGGCCGAGGCGGCCGAGGCGATGCGGGTCACGGCGGCCGATCTCCAGCAACTCGGGGTGATCGACAGGATCGTCACAGAGCCGATCGGGGGCGCTCATCGCGATCGGCCGATGATCATCGCGGCATTGGGATCGGCCATCGACGAAGAACTCGAGGCGCTCAGCCAACTCACCAGCGATGCCGTCCGCTCGCAGCGGCGCGAAAAATATCTCGCAATAGCCTGACTGCGGCGACGTCGCCGTAACGGAACTTCATCGTCGGGACCGTGTTCCCGAAGGAAACGCTTTCGTTTGCGTAAGGAGTTCCGACAATGAAGCATCGCGCCATCCTCGCGCTCACTCTGCCATTCATGGCGGCCGCCTGTGCGGGTTCCGGTCTGACCGGCGCCGGCGACCAAAGAGCGATTGCTCCAGCCACGGCGCAGCAGGCCGCGCAGCAGCACCAGCAGGTGATCCAGGAGTTTGGCGGGGTCGAGACCGGTAATCGTGGCGCCTACGTTAATGCCGTCGGCGCCCGCGTCGCGGCCCAAAGCGGCGTTCAGGCTAGCGGCTTTCGATTCAGTGCACTCAATTCGCCGGTGATGAATGCTTTCGCCGTGCCCGGCGGCTACGTCTACATCACCCGGCAGCTGCTTGGGCTGATGAACAGCGAGGGAGAACTGGCCTCGGTTCTCGGCCATGAAGTCGGGCACATCACCGCCGATCACAGCGCCGAACGTCAGAACCGGGGCTTGTTGTCGCAGCTTGGCGCACTCCTCGTCGGGGTCGTGACCGGTTCGGGGGATCTTGCCAACCTCGCCGGCCAGGTAAGCCAGGGTCTCTTCCTTCAATATTCGAGGAGCCAGGAACTCGAAGCTGACGATCTCGGGATCCGCTACATGACGGCGGCCGGCTACGATCCCCTCCAATCGCCGTCCATGCTCGCGTCACTGGGCGCGTGGAGCGAGATGGAACCGCGTTTTTCAGGCGTCGAAGGCCAGCAAAGGTCGACGCCATCGTGGGCGCGCACCCATCCTCTTTCCGCAGAGCGGGTGACCCGCGCGACGCAACGCGCCCAGGCAACCGGTCGGGCAGGACAAGGGATCGTCAATCGCGAGCAGCATCTGGCTGCGCTCAACGGCATGATCTTCGATGACGATCCCGCCCAGGGCGTGATCGAAGGGCGCGAATTCCTTCATCCGGATCTTCGGCTCGCATTCTCCATTCCGCAGGGATTTGCGACTCAGAACGGCGTTCGCGCGGTCTCCATCGTCGGCAGCAGCGGCCAGGCGCAATTCTCGACGGGACCGTATAACGGCAATCTCGGCACCTATATCGGTCAGGTATTCCAGGCCCTGCTCGGCCAGCAGGCACAGGTGCAGATTTCCCAGCCGCGGAGCACGAATGTGAACGGCATACCGGCCGCTTATTCGACGGCGCGCGTTGCCCTGCAGCAGGGCGCGGTGGACGTGACCGTCTTCGCTTACGAAATGGCTTCGAATAGGGCTTATCACTTCGTGACCGTCACTCCCGCCGGAAGTGGACTCGGCCCCTTCTCGTCGATGGTTCAGTCGGTTCGCCGCCTGTCGGCGCAGGAAGCGGCCGCTGTTCGGCCAAGGGTGATCCAGGTGGTTACCGTCGGCGCTGGAGATACGGTGCAGAGCCTTGCGCGCCGAATGGCTTACTCGGCCTATCAGGTGGAGCGCTTCCGGATACTCAATGGGCTCAGCGCCAATGATTCCCTGCAGAGGGGGCAAAGGGTCAAGCTCGTGGTTTACGGCACCCGTAGCTGAGGCTGCTGGCAGCGCAGCTGCCTCAACCGCCGACTGGCGTGAGGAACTCGACCCAGCAACGGCCGTTCAACAGAGCGCCGAATGCAGGGACTCAAGGAGTAGCTGTCCATGAAACGCAAAGCTCTCTTGGCGCTCTCCGCTTCGTTTGCGGTGATGGTCGCGACGAGTGGGGAAGGGGCAGCCCAGAGCGGCACTCGAAGCATCTCGCAAAGTGCCGCAACCCAGGCTGCCCAGCAGCACCCGCAGATCGTCGAGGAGTTCGGTGGCGAAGAGCAGGGTGCCCGAGGCGCTTATGTCCGAAGCGTCGGCGCGCGGATCTCCAACCAGACCAACATCTCCGGCGGCGCCAATGCGTTCCGGGTCACCACCCTCAACTCTCCGGTCATGAACGCTTTCGCCGTGCCCGGAGGATACCTCTATATCACACGCCAGCTCCTGGGGCTGATGAACGACGAAGCCGAGCTCGCTTCCGTTCTCGGCCACGAAGCCGGGCATATCGCCGCCCGGCACAGCGCAGAGCGGCGGCGCACCGGATTGTTGAGTCAGTTGGGCGCGCTTCTGGTGGGCGTGGTCACCGGCTCGAGCCAGCTCGCCAATCTCGCCGGCCAGGTGAGCCAAGGTCTGTTCCTGCAATATTCCCGCAACCAGGAACTGGAGGCCGACGATCTTGGCCTCCGCTACATGACTGCCGCTGGATATGATCCCAGACGCGCTGCCACCTTGCTGAATTCGCTTGGGGCATGGAGCAATCTGGAAGCGCGTTTCCAGGGCCGTCAGGAGGATCAACGCGCGGCTCCCTCCTGGGCCCGGACTCATCCACTCTCTGCGGAACGGGTTCGCCGTTCAATGCAGCGGGCACAGCAGACGGGGCGGGTAGGGGGCGTGGTCAATCGCGACCAGCATTTGGCCGTGCTCAACGGCATGGTCTTCGACGACGATCCCCGCCAGGGCATCGTCGAAGGCCGCGATTTCCGCCATCCCGACCTGAGGCTCGCCTTCACCGCACCGCAGGGTTTCGGGATCCAGAACGGGACGCGCGCGGTCTCTGTCATAGGCCAGTCGGGCCAGGCGCAATTCTCGACCGGACCGGCTGCGGGAAACCTCGGCAATTATATCGATCAGGTTTTCCGATCGATCGGCGGTAATCAGGTCCAGATCCCGTATAGCCGGCCTCAGTCCACCAACATCAACGGAATTCCGGCCGCTTACTCGACCGGGCGCGCGCGGACCCAGCAAGGCGTTCTGGACGTGTCGGTGGTCGCCTATCAGTTCGCGCCCAACCAGGTCTATCACATCGCCACCATCACTCGGGGCGGTAGCGGGCTGGGGCCGTTCGCATCTATGGTCCAGTCGGTGAGGCGGCTGTCGCCTCAGGAGGCGGCGTCGATTCGACCGCGAATCATCCAGACCGTCACGGTCGGTCCGAATGACAATGTTCAAAGCCTGGCGAGCCGCATGGCTTATTCGAGCTACCAGCTCGAACGGTTCCGTACCTTGAATGGCCTGGGACCGAACGACCCGGTCCAGCGCGGCCAGCGCGTGAAGCTTGTCGTCTATGGAAACCGAAGCTGAATGGACGCGAAAAGGGCGGCGGAACCAGGTTCCGCCGCCCTCTCCTCATTTCGAATTCAATGAAGCTTAGTTCATCGCGTTCGAAACGTTGGTGAAGGTGTTGTCGAGGCTGTTGCCAAGGCCAGTCATGGCCGTAATGGCGGCAACCGCGATCAGAGCAGCGATCAGGCCGTATTCGATGGCGGTCGCACCCTTGGTGTCTTTGATCATCTTGCGAATGAACTGCATTTCCGGTCTCCTTAGTTCCACTCAATTAACGGAAGTCCACACTTCCGGCCGCCCGCGCTCAGAATAGGGTCAGCTGACCATGATCCTATGCACAGGAAGTTTCGAAATATTTAATGGCATCACGATGAGGCCACGGTGTTCGAGACGTTTTCCCACATGTCGATCGTTGTCGAAGCAAAGGTGCTGACTCCGCCGATCATCGCGAGGAAGACCAGCGCAAGGATAAGCCCGTATTCGACCGCTGTTGCGGCCCGCTCATCCTTGAAGATGCTGAAGAAACGCCGCATCGTCATTTCCCTGCCCAGAAGGGACGTCATTGCGCCCGATTGAACAGCCAAATAACCGTGGCAGGGTTAAGAGATTCCTACCGGAAAGCGCGCGATTGCAAAAAAATCCGACAATGATGGTGGTCGCCGTCGCCTTGCTCGATACCTCGGGCCGGGTGCTGCTTCAGCGGCGAGCGCCTGGCCGGGCCATGGCCGGCTTGTGGGAATTTCCCGGCGGCAAGGTCGAGCTCGGCGAGCTGCCTGAAGCCGCCCTCGTCCGGGAACTCAAGGAGGAGCTGGGAATCGACGTGGAGGAGGCGTCGCTCTCGCCTGCCTGCTTCGGGAGCGCGCCGGTCGGGGACCGGCACATGATCCTTTTGGTCTATCTTTGCCGCATCTGGTCGGGCGAACCGCAACCTCTCGACGCTTCGGCTTTGCGCTGGCTTCGCCCCACCGAGATGGTGGCCTCCGAGATGCCGCCGGCGGACGCGCCGCTCATCGGGCTTCTAGAGCGATTGCTCGACACCTGATCAATGTCGGCGATTGTCTCTGCTTAGGGCATCAGCGAGCGACGCCGTCGCGCTGCCGCGGCGCGCGGGCCTCGGCTGGTCCGTCGAGGGAGACCAGCCGCTGAGATGGAGAATTTCGAATCTCTCCTCGGTCTTGCCATCGGAATCCGCATTCGCCGCGAAATCCGCCGCGGCTGCGGCCAGGCCCGAGCGGCTGATCGGCCGTCTTGAACGGCGCGAGAGGATGTTGGTAGCCGCCATGGCCCTCAAATCCCGGATGAGGGGAAACAGACCGGAATATCGGACCCGAACCGAATCGTTGTCCACGACTGGAAGCGCGAAACCGGCGCGCATCAGCAGGTCGCCGGCCGCCCGAACGTCGATCTGCGGGTGGATTCGGGGTGATGGGGGTTCCCCTTGCGCTTCTTCGGCGGCATGCAGCGCGCTTCGGAGCCGTGGGAGACTTCCTGCGCCGGCAAGAGCCGCAAGCATCAAGCCGTCGGGAACGAGGATTCTGCGAATCAGGGCCAGCGCCCCCGGCAAGTCGTTGACGCTGTCCAGAGTGCCGCCCGCCATGACGAGGTCGAGGCTGGCGTCGGCAAAGGGAAGATAGTCTTCATCGCATTGCACGCCGTGGGCGTTGCGCGCGAACATTTCCCCAGGATCGCAGACAAGGACTCGAAGCCCGTTTTCGCGTAGGCGTTCGCACAGCCAATTGTCGCTGCAACCGATCACCAACGCGGTTTCGAACCGCCGGGTCACCAGCTGCAGCCGGTCGAGCATGTCCTCGGCGGCGCGGCGATGAAGATAATAAGCGTCTGCTGGGCTCCGGGCGGCGCGATCGCGGCGCAGCCGGCGAAGAGCGCGGTCGAAAGGCGTGTCGGCGGTCGCGTCGTTCGGCATTGGACTCGCCATAGCAGCCGGTCGGGGCCGGCCAAATATGGGGTCTGCATTATGTTCGCGGGCGGACGATGATTGTCCGAAATCGGACAGGCGGCCTGCCGGAGGTTCGGGTCCGCCAGCCGAAAATACTGGCACGGCTCTTGCTCCGAGAGCCGGATATGCCCAGCTTAGTCTCGGCTTGGCCTCGTCATGGCTTGCCGATAAAAGCGCCAAGGGCTACAAGTGTATTGCGACAATAAGACAGCTGTGCGAGTAAGACCCCGATATGACCGAGCATAATTTCGAGCAGATGCGCCGATCGATGGTGGCGAGCCAACTCCGTACGACGGGTGTCAACGACCCGCGCGTGGTGGCGGCGATGGGCGAAGTTCCGCGCGAGCGGTTCGTTCCCGCCGAGCGTTGTGCGGCGGCTTATGCCGACGTGCTTGTGCCGCTCGGCCACGGCCGCGAGTTGAATTCGCCCATGGCCCTGGGCCGGATGCTGAGCGAGGCCGCGTTGCGCGGCAACGAACGCGCGCTCGTCATCGGCGCTGCCACCGGATATTCGGCGGCCGTCGTCGCTCGCCTGGCCGCCTCGGTCGTAGCCGTCGAAGAGCAGCCCGAACTGGCCGCCTTTGCGCGCTCGGCTCTGGCGGGCACTTCGGTCGAGCTCGTTGAAGGTGCGTTGACGGCGGGACATGCGGCCGGTGCGCCGTACGATTTTATCCTGATCGATGGCGCGGTCGAGCGGGTTCCGCAGGCGATCGTCGATCAGGTCGCCGATGGTGGCCAGGTGGCGCTGGCTCTGCTCGAGTCGGGTGTCAGCCGGCTCGCCGTAGGTCGAGTCGTTGCCGGAGCGTTCGGCACGACGGCTTTTTCCGATGCCGCCGCGGCAGTACTTCCGGGCTTCCAGAAGGCCCGCGGGTTCAGTTTTTGAGAGATGGAGTGAGAGTGATGCGGGGAGGGTACTTGGCTGCAGCCGGTGCGGCGGCGATGGCATGGAGCAGCCTCGCGGCCGCGCAGGTTCCGAATCAGCCGACGGCCGGGGAAGTCGACACGTTGCGTGAGGCTTTGGTCCAGACCTATGCGACCAACCCGACGATCATGGCCGAACGCTCCCAGCTTCGCGGAACCGACGAGAATGTCGCTCTTGCACGGGCGGAAGGACGACCGCAGGTCTCGACCAGCGTCGGCGTGAATCAGGACGTCGTCACCAGTAATCTTGGGCGAAATGGCCGCGACCTCACCGTCGGCGCTGATGTCAGCATGCCCCTTTTCTCCGGAGGCCGGGTGCGCAATTCGGTCCGAGCAGCCAATGTCAGGGTGGATGCCGGCCGTGCCGATCTGCGGGCGACCGAAGGCGATATCTTTACCGAGGCGGTTGCCGCCTACATGGACGTCATTCGCGATCGGTCCATCGTGGCGCTGAACGAAAACCAGGTTCGGGTGCTTGGCACCAATCTGCAGGCGTCGCGTGACCGCTTCGAGGTCGGCGACCTGACGCGGACCGATGTTGCCCAGTCGGAAGCGCGACTGGCTTTGTCGCGGAGCACGCTTGCCGATGCCCAGGGCCGGCTTCGAGCGAGCGAGGAAAATTACCGCCGAGTGATCGGTCTTCTTCCTGCCGATCTCCAGCCGCCGCCGCCGCTGCCCGCCTTGCCCGGGACCCCCGATCAGGCGACTCAGGTGGCTCTGGCTAACAATGCCGACCTCCACTCCGTCGTCGCCCAGGCGCGCGCGGCCGGGTTCGACGTCAGGGTCGCGCGCGGCTTCCGCTTGCCGACCGTCTCCGCCATCAGCGGCACACGCTACCGCAACGCCTTGGGTTCCGCCGATGACGGTCTTCCCCCTGGGGCGGTGGCTCCGCCCAACAGCACGACGAGCACGGGCATCGGCCTTTCGCTATCCCTTCCCCTCTATCAGGGCGGCGCGGCGAGCGCTCGGGTCCGTCAGGCTCAGGCCATTCGCGGTGCTCTTATCGAGCAGTCGATCGCTGTCGAACGCGCGGTCGTCTCCAACACCAGAGCGGCCTTCGCCGCTTACCAAGCCGCCAACGACGCGATCGAGTCGAACACGATCGCGGTGGCCGCCAACGAGCTTGCTCTGGAAGGCACGCGCGCGGAGCAGACGGTGGGAACGCGCAACATCCTCGACGTGCTCAATGCGGAGCAGGAACTCGTCAACGCCCAGGTGGCGCTCGTCTCGGCGCGGCGCGATGCCTATGTCGCCGGGTTCCAGTTGCTCAACGTCATGGGCATGGCCGAGGCGGAAGACCTCAATCTGGATGGCGGAGCACTCTACGATCCGACCCTCAACTACGAGCGCTACGCCGACAGCTGGTCCGACTGGAACGATGGACCGCCGGTCCGCCGGGTTTCGACGCGAACGGCGCCGGAGGACGCAATCAGCCCCGTGACACAGCTTCCCCAATAGGTAATAAAAGCCCGGCTTATGGGCGATTTTCAAAAGGATCCGTCGATGGAGGAGATACTCGCCTCCATCAAGCGGGTGATAGCCGACGATGGTTCGGCTGCCGAGGCGTTGCGCGCCCGGCGGTTGCCGCGATCTGAACCTGAGGCCGAGGAGTCTTCCGGCGGAGAAGACGACGTGCTCGAGCTGGATGATCCGGTCACCGAAGCCACGGGCCTGATGTCCAGCAATGCAGCGGCTGCCAGCCGCGAAAAACTGGCGGCGCTTTCGACGCTTCGCCAGCGCGAAGAGGCGGCACCGGAGACGGGGGCGCTCGAAGCCGTCGTCCGCGAGATGCTCAAGCCGGTGCTCAAGGAATGGCTCGACGAGCATTTGCCCGAGATTGTCGAGGAGCTCGTGACGCGGGAAATTGCCCGGATCACTCGACGGAACTGATTTCGGCCCCACCCGGCGGTGCCCTTGCACTGGCAGCCCCATTGTCATCGAGCCACTCATGGTTATGAGCGCTCGCCATGACTGAATTGCCGAAGACCTTCGATCCTGCCGAGATAGAGTCGCGATGGTATTCGCTTTGGGAAAAGCAGGGGCTGTTTCGCCCGGACCGCCCCGAGGCCGAGCCGTTCACCATCGTCATCCCGCCGCCGAACGTGACTGGGTCACTCCATATTGGCCATGCGCTCGACATCACCCTTCAGGACGTGCTCACCCGCCATGCCCGGATGCTGGGCAAGGACGCTTTGTGGGTGGTCGGAACCGATCATGCGGGCATTGCCACCCAGATGGTGGTCGAACGCAATCTCGAGAGCCAGAATGTCCGCCGCGCCGACATGAGCCGCGAAGCGTTCGTCGAGCATGTCTGGGAATGGAAAGCTCAGTCGGGTGGCGCGATCACTCGCCAGCTGCGCCGGCTCGGCGCTTCATGCGATTGGTCGAACGAGCGCTTCACCATGGACCCCGGTTTCTCGGCGGCGGTGATCAGGGTCTTCGTCCAGCTTTACCGGGACGGACTGCTTTATCGCGACAAGAGGCTGGTCAACTGGGACCCGAAATTCGCGACCGCGATTTCCGATCTCGAAGTGGAGACCAAGGAGGTCCAGGGACATTTCTGGCATCTGGCCTATCCGCTCGAGGACGGCTCAGGCGCGATCCGGGTCGCCACGACGCGTCCGGAGACGATGCTTGCCGACATGGCCGTCGCCGTTCATCCCGAGGACGAACGTTATCGTGCGCTGATCGGTCGGCAGGTGAGGCTCCCGATCACCGGCCGGCTCGTGCCGATCATCGCCGACGAGCATGCCGACCCGGAGCTCGGCTCCGGCGCCGTCAAGATCACTCCCGGACATGACTTCAACGACTTCGAGGTCGGCAGACGCGCCGGGATCAAGCCCGCCGAGATGCTCAACATGCTCGATGCCGAGGCGCGGATCGTCCAGACCCGCGACGGACTCGTACCGAGCGAGCTGATCGGCCTCGATCGCATCCAGGCGCGCAATCGGGTCGTCGAGATGCTCGAGGAATCGGGCGCGCTGGAGCGCGTCGAGGAGCGGATCATCCAGCTTCCCTATGGCGATCGCTCCGGGGCGGTGATCGAACCGTGGCTCACCGATCAATGGTATGTCGACGCCGAAACACTGGCGAAGCGGCCGATCGAGGCGGTGCGATCGGGCGAGATCAAGATAGTGCCCAAGACCTGGGAGAAGACCTGGTTCAACTGGCTCGAGAACATCCAGCCGTGGTGCGTGTCACGCCAGTTGTGGTGGGGCCACCAGATTCCAGCCTGGTACGACGATGAAGGCAATGTCTTTGTCGCAGAAACCGAGGACGAGGCCAGGCTGGAAGCAAAGGACCGCCGGCTTCGACGCGACCCGGACGTGCTCGATACCTGGTTCTCCTCGGCTTTGTGGCCCTTCGCCACCCTCGGCTGGCCCGAGCAGACCGAGACGCTTCGTCGGCATTATCCGAATGACGTCCTGATTTCAGGCTTCGACATCATCTTCTTCTGGGACGCCCGAATGGCGATGCAGGGCTATCATTTCATGGGGGAGCGGCCCTGGAAGACGCTCTATCTCCACGGCCTGGTTCGCGACTCCAAGGGCCAGAAGATGTCGAAGTCGAAAGGCAATACGGTCGATCCGCTCGGGATCGTCGACCGTTACGGCGCCGATGCCCTGCGATTCACTCTGGCCGCGATGGAAAGCCAGGGGCGGGACATCAAGCTCGATGAAAAAAGGGTCGAAGGTTATCGCAACTTCGCGACCAAGCTGTGGAACGCCGCGCGCTTCTGCCAGGCCAACAATATCGGCGCCTCGAAGTCGATCGAGCCGCCGGTCGCCGATCTCCCCGTCAACCGATGGATCATCGGCGAAACGGTGAAGACGGTCCAGGCGCTCGACATCGCCCTTGCCGAGCTGCGTTTCGACGAGAGCGCCAACACGATCTACCATTTTGTCTGGGCCAGCTTTTGCGACTGGTATCTGGAGCTGATCAAGCCCGTTTCCAGCGGCGAGCAAAGGGGATCGATCGATCCCGAGAGTCGGGAAGTCGCGGCCTGGGTGCTCGACCAGATCCTCGTCATGCTTCACCCATTCATGCCGTTCATTACTGAGGAGCTTTGGAACGCCATGGGGGATCGGCCTTATCCGTTGATCCTGGCTCGATGGCCGATCGCTGACGCACGCGCTCTGGATCCGAAGGCAGGGCCGGAGATGGACTGGCTCATCCGGCTGGTGAGCGGAGTAAGGGGCGTTCGGGCCGAGCTCAACGTGCCGCCGGGGGCGAAGCTTCCACTTCACGTGCGGGACGCTTCGCCGGAGACGCTGGAGCGACTTCGGATCCACGAGGCCGCCATCGGCCGGCTCGCCCGTATCGTTTCGATCAGTGGCGACCCAATCCAGGGCGGCGCCGCTCAGTTGGTGGTCGACGAGGCGAC
>DAINCA010000002.1:0-25033 GCA_036732645.1 Allosphingosinicella sp. | reverse complement strand
AGCCGGCGGGCGTGGAATTCCTCGGTCACGGAGTGACGGGCGGGAAGCTTCCAATATTTTGCGAACCAGTCCCATATCAGCCGCAAGCTGCTTCTCCCGGTGACCGCCTGGACGACGATCTGGCCACTGTCGACATTGGCCTGCTCGACGACCTCCACGCCCCCGTGGAAGGAGCCATTGGCTATCCGTACTTCCGTCGCCCACACGGTCCGTTTTCTCTCGCCATCGTCGACCGTCAACTTGAACGGGTGGAAGCGAGCGAGGCAGTAGATCGCCCAGACGAGATAGCCGACACGTCCAAGATAACGTTTCAAGTTGTGAGGTATGCCCTCGCCGATCATCGGCGAAAGCCCCATCGCCGCGCAGTTGGCGAAATAATCGCCATTGATGACGCCCAGGTCGATCCGGCGCCTCTTGCCCGAGGCGATGACCTGGATCGCACCGTCAAGATCGAGCGGGATTCCCAGAGTCCGGGCAAAGCTGTTGGCCGTCCCCAGGGGCAACAATGCAAAGACGCAATCACGGTCCACGATTTCGTCGACTGTGCAGGACAAGGATCCGTCACCGCCGCCGACGATGATCATCGGGGCGCCGCTTCGAACCGCCTCGTTCATCGTCGGAACCAGCTGCTTCGGATTGCGAACGGCGTGGCTGGAAAGCAATTCGATTCCCGCTTCACGAAGCTTGACGACCGCCTCGCGGAACAAGGCTCGTCCTCTGCGCGAATGGGCATTGACCACGAGCACGGCCTGACGAGGAACGGGTTTGGAAGCGGACACGCGCGACCAACACATTTCGGCGCAGGAATGTCCATCCGGCACGAGCAGGAAGAAACGTCCTTTCCGGCTCGAGCCGCGCATTGTCGCCGCTTTGCAGGCGATGCGGAGCCAGCTACTAGCCTGTCATGTCCGCCAGCTTTCCCGCCTGCCGACTTCGCCGAACCCGTTCGGCGGCATGGAGCCGCGCGCTCGTCGCCGAGACGGTTCTCACTCCGTCCGACCTCATCTGGCCTTTGTTCATCACCGAAGGCAAAGGCGTAGAGGAGCCGGTCTCGACCTTGCCGGGAGTCTCGCGCTGGTCGGTGGACCTGATCGTCGAACGCGTCCGTGAAGCACGCGAGCTGGGCATTCCCTGCGTGGCATTGTTCCCGAACACCCCGGTGACGTTGCGATCCGACGACGCCCGCGAGGCGCTGAACAGGGACAACCTCATCTGCCGAGCGATCATGGCGGCCAAGGACGCCGTGCCTGAAGTCGGAATTCTCACCGATGTCGCGCTCGATCCCTACACTTCGGACGGTCATGATGGGGTGACGGACTCGGCCGGACGCGTCGTCAACGACATTACCGTCGAGATACTTTCGAGTCAGGCCCTGGTGCAGGCGGAGGCCGGTGCCGATATCGTCGCGCCTTCCGACATGATGGACGGCCGGATCGGCGTCATCCGCTCTGCGCTCGAGGGCGCCGGTCACTGCGACGTCCAGATCATGGCTTACGCCGCCAAATATGCGAGCGCCTTTTATGGTCCTTTCCGGGACGCGGTCGGCTCCCGCGGACTCCTGAAGGGCGACAAGAAAAGTTACCAGATGGATCCCGCCAATGCGGTCGAGGCGCTTCGCGAAGTCGCCCTCGACATTGCCGAAGGCGCCGACCACGTCATGGTCAAGCCAGGCTTGCCCTATCTGGACATCATTCGGCGAGTGAAAGACCGCTTTGAAGTGCCTGTATTTACATATCAGGTTTCGGGCGAATATGCGATGATCGAGGCCGCGGCCGCGGTCGGGGCAGGGGATCGGGATGCGCTCTTGCTGGAGACCTTGATGGCCTTCAAGCGCGCCGGCTGCTCGGGCATCCTCACTTATCACGCGCCTGTCGCGGCACGCTTGCTCGCCGCATGACGGAAAGGGCGCTGCCGAAGGCTGCCACGGCGAAACGCGTGGACGAGCGTTATGCGCGTCCCTTGTTCCTCATCACCATCGTATTGGGATCGTTCCTGCTGTTCCTGACCCAGCCGATGGTGGCCCGGATGGCGCTTCCCCGCGTTGGCGGGGCTCCGGCGATCTGGAACAGCGCGATGCTGGTCTATCAGCTGCTGCTGCTCGGCGGCTATGCTTATGCCCATTTTCTGTCCCGGCTCCGGCCGCGCAAACAGATCGGCATTCACATCGCCTTGTTCGGGCTGGCGGCCTTGTGGCTGCCGATCGGCCTGATTGAAGCACTTCCGCCGGTCGAGAGCGAACCCGCTTTCTGGGTTCCGTGGTTCCTGCTGAGCTCGATAGGGCCCTTGTTCTTCATCGTTTCCGCCCAGGCCCCGTTGATGCAGCGCTGGTATGCGCTGGAGACGAGCCGCGGCGATCCCTATCCGCTCTATGCCGCGTCCAATCTTGGCAGTTTCGCGGGGCTCATCTCTTATCCGCTGATCGTCGAACCCTTATTGTCGCTGCAGCAGCAAAGCGTTTTGTGGTCGGCCATTTACGGGCTGCTGGTGCTCCTGGTCGTCATCTGCGCCTTCACCGTTCCCGCCGACGCTGTCGAAGTCGTGCCGGACGAAACGAGTCCGGCACCGACGCTTCGCGAGACTCTTTACTGGGTCGCGCTGGCGGCGGTTCCGTCCGGCCTGATGCTGTCGACGACGACCCATCTCACCACCGACATCGTCGCCATGCCTCTCCTCTGGGCCTTGCCGCTCGGCCTCTATCTTCTGAGCTTCGTGATTGCCTTCGCCGCGCGCCGTGGTCCGGCGGCTCTGGTGACGGTGGTCGCCCCATTGATCATCCTGATCGCCGGCGGCCTCGCCTTCAGCGATGGCAGCCGCAATCCGTTCTTCTCCGCCACTTTGGGCCTGCTCCTCCTCCTTGCCGTCGCCGTCGCCCTTCACGGCGAGCTTTTCCGGCTTCGCCCGGCGGTCGGCCATCTGACCCGTTTTTACCTGGCGATGTCGTTCGGTGGCATGCTCGGCGGCCTGTTCTGCGCGATCGTGGCCCCCTTGTTGTTCGACTGGGCGTACGAACATCCGCTTCTGATCCTGGCCGCTGCAGTTCTCGTGCCCCAATATCCCCTGGTCCCGTGGCCCGAAAGGTTCACCAGGATCCTGCTCTTCCTCGTCCCCGCTTTGGCCTTCGCCATCTCCTACGCGTCGGAAGGCGGCTATTTCGGTTTCGGCCGGACGAATACGATGATCGGCAGCATCTTCGTGTCGCTGCTGGCTTTGGCCTGTCTCGGCCGTCGCTGGGCTTTCGCTGCCGGGCTGGCGGCATTGATGCTCAGCTATGGGGGATGGTCGACCCTCGAGCGGTCCACCGAAAACGCCCGTACCCGCTCTTATTTCGGAATCTACGACGTCTATGAGCGCCCCGACGGCTCGGCCAGGGTCCTCACTCATGGAACCACCCTTCACGGGATCCAGAATCTCGAGCCAGGACTGGAGACGGTGCCGACGAGTTATTATGCGCGCCGCTCCGGGGTCGGACTGACCCTGTCGAGCGCGGAGGCTTTGTTCGGCCCGCGCGCCCGGATCGGGGTTGTCGGTCTCGGCAGCGGGACCTTGTCCTGTTACGCCAAGCCGAGCCAGCAATGGACCTTTTTCGAGATCGATCCGGCGATGGTCGATGTCGCCCGCAACCGTTTCACCTTCATCAGCCAGTGCGCGCCCCAGGTCCGGATCGTCCTCGGAGACGCCCGTTTGAGCCTTGCCCGGCAGCCAGCCAATTCACTCGACGTTCTCGCCGTCGACGCTTTCTCGTCCGATGCGGTGCCGATGCACCTGCTGACGCGCGAAGCGCTTGCGGTCTATGGTCGCGCCGTGCAGCCCGACGGTATCGTCCTGTTCCATATCTCCAACCGTTATCTAGATCTGAAGCCCGTCATCGCCGACATCGCCGCTCGTGGCGGCTGGCAGTCCCAGCTTCTTCAATATGTGCCGACCGAGGACGAGGAGATATTGAACAACACCGTCTCCGTCTGGATCGCCTTGTCGCGGAGCCAGGAATCGCTCGATCGGCTGCTTCAACTGAGCGGCGACGACAGCGAATATTGGGAGATCCTGCCGACTACCCCCGGTTTCTCCGGCTGGAGCGACGACCATGCGTCGATCCTTCCCATCATCAATTACGACAATTTCCTACCCTGATCATGATCGAAACCGAGCGCCTGATCCTTCGCGACTGGAAGGAAGACGACATTGAGTCGTTCATCCGACACACCAATACTACGGAGGTCATGAGGTGGCTGGGCGGCGTCAAGCCACCGGAGGAGATACGCGACATCATCCGGTCGCGCCTCATGCGCTGGCAGGAGGAACGCGGTTTCACTTTCTGGGCAGTCGAACGCAAGGAAGACGGTGAATTGCTCGGCTTCTGCGGACTGAAGCTCGCCGATGATCAAAATTCCCCGTTCGCCGGCGAGTTCGAAGTGGGCTGGCGCCTTCGCCAGGATTGCTGGGGCCAGGGTTATGCGAAGGAGGCGGCGATCGCCTCACTCGATTTCGCCTTCGACCGGCTGGCCGCGGAGAGGGTGGTCGCGATCACCTTCCAGCAGAACGTGGCGAGCTGGGGGCTGATGGAGCGGCTTGGGATGAAGCGCCGTCCGGAGCTCGATTATGACGACGCACGATACCCCGAGCTCAATCCGACGATCGTCTATGCGATAAGTCGAGAGGATTGGCGGCGATGAGCCTGATCACGTTCGAAGGCCGTTCGCCGAGAGTCGACGCCAACGCCTTCGTCGCGCCCGGCGCGAGGTTGATTGGCGACGTGGAAATGGCGGCGGATTCGAGCGTCTGGTATAATTGCGTTCTTCGCGGCGACATGAACCGGATCCGGATCGGCGCCCGAAGCAACATCCAGGACGGGACGGTGATCCATGTCGATCCGCCGCGACCCGACGGACCTGAAGTCGGTTTTCCCTGCCTGATCGGCGAAGAGGTGCTGATCGGACATCTCGCGATGGTGCATGGCTGCACGCTCCATGATCGCGCTTTCGTCGGCCTTGGCGCGATCGTCATGGACGGCTGCGAGATCGAAAGTGACGCCATGCTCGCTGCAGGGGCGATGCTCACCCCGGGCAAGAGAATCATTTCAGGGCAGCTCTGGGCAGGCCGACCGGCCCGCTACGTCCGCGACCTGACCGAGGCGGATCTGACCGGAATGCGCCAGGGCGTCGCCCATTATGTCGAGCTGGCGCGACGTCACGCCGCCGCTTTGCGCGAGACCGGACAGAACACATAAAATCTAGCGCGCAATAAGCGCCTTCAGACGGTCCAGCCGCGACTGCTGATCGAGCGCGAGACGCTCGACCTCGGTGATTGCCGAATTGAGCGCGGCCTGGTCCTCGGGGCTGGTGGGCAGATTGCTTCGCTCGAGTGCGAGCTGGTCGAGATCGCCCAAAGCCCGCATCGTTCCGGCGCGCGCCGCTTCAGCCCGCGAGACCTGTTCCTGCGCAGCGATCCAGCTGTCGGATCCGTTTGCGCCGGCCGCGCTGGCCGCCGCCATCGCCGGTCCGAACGCGGTCTCGAAAGCCTGGTCGCCCGCTCGCGCCAACGCGACGAGTTCATCGAGGCGGGCGCGAAGCACGCTGTCGTCAGCAACGTCGGGCATCACCCGGACGGGCTCCCCAGCGGGCTGGCGTTCGGAGTCGCGTTGAGCAAGCGATGGGAACGGCCCTTCCGTCATGCAGCCACCTGCCAGCAGGAGCAAAGCGAGCGTAAGTGGAGGCCAGGAAAAACGCGTCATCCGCTCCTCCCTATGCGTGCCGTGGGTCGCCGGCAACGGGGCTTGCGCCCTACTGAACCAGCCCCTATGTCGCCACTTCCGCGCGCCCGTAGCTCAGCTGGATAGAGCACCAGACTACGAATCTGGGGGCCGGAGGTTCGAATCCTTCCGGGCGCGCCATTTCCCTCAAAAATACCGGACCCGCTCTCTCGTTCCCGAGAGAAGGGTGGATTCCGCCTGTCCCACGTCTGTGTTACCGTCCGAACAGGAGCCGGAATGGGATGGACGAAGTGGTGTTGACGAGGATCATGGCGGCATGCCTTGCGCTGATGGCGACGCCGCTGGCGGGGCAGGGCAGCCAGCCCGCGAGCATCGGGGCGGGGAGCACGATCTCCGCCGAGCTTTCCCCGAATGACAATCAGCGACGTTCCGGCAAATATGAGGACGTCTACCAGCTGCAGGGACGAAGCGGGGGTCGGCTCGACCTTCGACTGGCCTCTTCGGACTTCGATTCATTCCTGCTCGTCACCGGCCCAGGCGGCTTCACATTGTCGAACGACGATGAAGGCGGCGGCAGCACCGACAGCCGGCTCGTCGTCGAATTTCCGCGCGATGGCGTCTACCGGGTGGCCGTCACCACGTTTCGGCCCGGCGAGACCGGCAATTATCGGCTTCAGGCAACGGTCCCTGCGGCGAACATTGCTTCGACCACCCCCGAACCGGCTCAGGCGATCGCGATCGGCACGGCGTTGACTGGTCGTCTCGAGGAAGCGGATGATCGGCTCGGCTCCGGCGCAAGGGGCGATCGCTACCGGTTCGCGGCTCGCCGAGGCCAGAGAATAACGGCGTCGGTCACCTCCGCCGATTTTGACACCTATCTGATCCTGCGTCGTCCCGACGGCAGCCAGGACGGCAATGACGATATTCGCGTGCCGGGAGAAACATCCACTAACTCTCGTCTCGACACGGTCCTCGCCGAGGATGGGGATTACGTCCTGACCGTCACCTCGTTTCGACCAGGAGAGACCGGCAAGTACCGCCTCAGCCTCGTCCCCAGCGCCGGCCACCCGCGACACGTCAATGTCCGCGCCGGTCCAAGGGTGCTGGCCTTGCTCGTCGGAGTCTCGGATTATGGCGGACGGGCCAATCCGCTGCCCAACACCGACGAGGATGCGCGCCAGCTCTTTGCCGGTCTTCGGACGGCCGGTTTGCTCCATCCGGCAAGCCGCATCCTGACCAATGAGGAGGCGACGACCAAGTCGGTCTCGGCGGCCTTCGCGGAGGCAGCGCGGCAGACCGGGCCAGACGATCTGTTTCTCTTCTTTTTCTCCGGCCACGGCAATCAGCTCGACGTGCCGCGCAGCGCAGCCGAGCTCGATGGACGAAGCGAGACGATCGAGCTTTACGACGACGCCATGACCGACATCGAGCTCGGCCGCCTTTTTTCGTCAGTGGAGGGACGGATGGCGCTGGTGGCGATCGACGCCTGTTATGCCGGCGGCTTTCGCAACCTCATCAGCCGGCCCAACGTCATGGGCCTGTTCAGCTCGGAGGAGGACCTGACCAGCCTCGTGGCCAGCCAGTTCAAGGCGGGGGGCTTTCTGTCCTATTTCCTTCGCAGCGGCATGGCCGGAGCGGCAGACGAAGACGGCGACAATGTCGTCGCGGCCGGCGAGCTCGCTACTTATGTCCGCCGGCGCTTTCGGCGCGAGGGTGACATTCCGGCCAGCACCCGGGAGGACGAGCCGAACTTCCAGAACCTGATCATCGAACGCGGCGGCGTCCATATCGACGATGTCGTCGTCAGGCTCGCCGCAACCCATTCGGCGGCGGCGGAAGGGAATTAATCGCCGACGTGCTCGGGCTTTCCCTTGCGCTTGGTCGAAGCCATCTTCTCCAGCTCCTTCTCGGACATCGACGAAGCCATCTGTTTCGACGCGCCCTTGAGCGCCGATTTTGGGGTATCGCCCCTTTTTGCCGACAAAGCGGCGCCGGCGGCTTTTTGCTGGGAGGCTGACTTGGCAGGCATGACTCATCTCCTTCGAGGAAAAAACCATCTCGCCCGAATGCGGGTTCCGAAATTTTCGTCGCTTTGCCGGGGGAAGATGGCTGGAACCGCCGCTCCACGTCTACGGCAGCTCGGCGAGCTCCAGCAGATCGTAGAGACTGCGCCGTGCCTGTTCGATCCGATCCCACAAAGCAGGATCTTCGAGGTCGGAAGGGGCGATCTGCTCGGGCCAAAATTGGCTGATGCACTGGGAGATACGGTCGAGCTTGCCTTCATCCACAAGGAAGCGGCGATCGACGGTGGCCCGATCCGCCACGACCCGTAGCCTGAGGCAGGCGGGGCCGCCGCCATTCGCCATCGATTGACGGACATCGACGACACATATCTGCCGGATCGGTCCGTTGCCCGCGATCATCCGCTCCAGCCAGGTCCAGACATTGGGCGTCTCTCGCGCCTCTTCCGGCACCACCAGCGCCATCGTGCCGTCGGGCAAGGTCACCAATTGCGCGTTGAACAGATAGGATCGGATCGCCTCTTCGAGGCTGATCGCCGATGACGGCACCTCGATGATCTCGAGTTCCGGCAACAGCCGCTTCAAAGCCGTGTAGAATGCGGCGGGGTCCTCGAACGCCTGCTCGTGAGCGAAGAGGACATTCTCGTTCGCCACGGCGACGACATCGTTGTGGAAGGCCCCCGCGCCGATCGCCGCTTCAGACTGGGCAACGAAGAGGACTCGATCCGGATCGAGCCGGTTCAGGCGAGCGACGGCCTTCGAGGCCTCCAGGTGCTGGCGCGCCGGAAAGGCGCCACCGCGGACGCCGTAGACGAAGACTTCGATCCCGGATTGTTCATGGGACGCGCCGAGCCGCATGTGATTGGCCGCGCCTTCGTCGCCGAACGTCGCCGGCACCGGGGCATGAACGGCGAAGTGCCGGTCGTCGGCAAAGGCGATCGAGAATTGGGCCAATGTCGCCGGATATTCGTGACTGCGATGGGCCATGGTCCGCAGATTGGCGATCGTCAGGTGGCAGCGGCCGTCATCGGTGTCGGGGGCGGGGGAGACGGTCGCGGCATTGGCCGCCCACATGGCCGATGCGGAAAAAGCCGCGGGGCGAAGCGTGACCGGCACCTGTTCGATGTCCGTCCCGAGCGATTCGAGCCATTCGCGGTTCGGACGGCAATGGGGCAGCAGCAGTCCTTGAGCCAGACCGAGCCGCAGATTTCGGCGCATCTTGTCGATGCCCTGGAGAGCGGCGGCGCGCGGGTAAGCGACCATGCCCTTGTTGGTGGTCGAAGCGATATTTCCGACGCTGAGTCCGGAATAATTGTGGCTTGGGCCGACGATACCGTCGAAATTGATCTCGACGAGGGGCACCCTTAGCGCCCCACGGCGAGGAATTCGGAGCCGGTGTCGATCTGGAGCATCGCCGCCGCCTTGCGATCGATCTCCACCTTGCCGTCTTCTCGGGTCGCGACCTTTGCATAACAGGCCGAGAAATCGCGAAGCCGGCCGGCGGCGACCATCATCCGGTTGCCGTCGGGGCCATCCACGACATCGACCACCATCTGGCGAGATTCCCGGATCGTCCGGATCCGGTCCGTTTCCGCCGACATGGTTGGGCCGCCATCGAAGATATCGATGTAACCGTGGCGATCAAAGCCCTCGTTTTCCAGCATTTTCATGGCGGCACGCCCCGACGGATGTGGGACGCCCATCACCGCTCGCGCCTTTTCGGTCAGCAAGGCGGTATAGATTGGAGTCTTCGGCATCAAATCGGCGATGAACCGGGTTCCGTGGGCGCCGTTGAACGTGTCCGCTTCCTGGAAGCTCATGCCGAAGAACCGCCCGGCAATCGCGTCCCAGAAAGGAGAGCCGCCTTTCTCGTCGATGACGCCGCGAAGCTCGGCCAGGACCTTGCCGGCGAAGCGTTGTCGGTGAAGCTTGATGAACATGTAGCGGCTCCGCGCCAGCAGGACGCCGAGACCGCCGGCACGTTCATTGGGGTGAAGGAAGAGCCCGCCAACCTCCGAGCAGCCTTCGAAATCCGTGCACAAAGTGAGCATCTCCGCCCGGAAGGTCCGGCCGAGCTCCGGCGAGGACTGGGTGAGGGTGCTGATCCGGTAACTGTAGAAAGGCTGCTGCAGACCGACCCGGCTGAACACCTGGCAGGTGCCCCTGATCTGGCCGGTGTCCACATTCTCAAGGACGAAGACGAACAGGTCGCCTTCAGGCGCATCGTCTTCGCGGGAAAAGGCATCGTCCGAACGGGCAAGCTTGGCGACCAGAGTTCCCTTGTCCGCCGGCAGGTTCGTGAAGCCGCCGCCGGTCAATTTGGCCATCTCGTAAATGGCCTGGAAATCCTCGTTTCGCGCCGGCCTCACTCTGAAACTCAAATTGCCTCTCCCTGCGCAAGCCTGAGGATCGTCAGGGCCGAAAGCTGTGCCCGCTCGGCCAAGCTCTCGACGATCAGATATTCCTGGTCCGAATGGATCGCGCCGCCGCGAACGCCCATCGTGTCGACGACGGGTACCCCACAGGCGGCGATGTTGTTGCCGTCGCAGACGCCGCCGGTCGCTCGCCAGTCTATTGTCTGCCCCAGATCGTCGCCACAGCTTCGGACGAGCTCGAACAGGGATTGCGTGTTCTCGTCCATGGGCTTGGGAGGTCTTCCGAAACCCCCATGGCGGTGGATCTGGACATCATGTTCCGCAATTACCGCGGCGACCGCTTCCTCGATGATCGAGACCGCGTCTTCCTGGTCGGCAGGTGTCGCTGGCCGTAGATTGACTCGGAGCACCGCCTTGTCGGGAACGACATTGTTCGGCCCGCCGCCGTCGATCTTCGCCGGATTGACGCTCAGACCCGGCCTTCTGGCACGGCCAAGACGGAGCGCGAGGTCCGCCGCTGCGACCAGGGCATTGCGGCCATCTTCCGGGTTACGCCCGGCGTGAGCGCTGCGGCCTTCGACGAACAAGGAGAAATTGCCGCTTCCGGGCCGCGCCCCAGCCAAAGTGCCGTCGGGGAGCGCCGCCGGCTCGTAGGTGAAAGCGGCTCGCTTGCCGACTGCGGCTGCGGCAATCAATGGCGCCGATCCAGGCGAACCGACCTCTTCGTCGCTGTTTATCACCACCTCATAGCCGAGCGTGGCGGCTAGCGGCGATCGCTCGAACGCTTCGAGCGCCGACAGCATGACCGCAATGCCGCCTTTCATGTCCGCGACGCCGGGGCCGCCCAATATGCCTTCCTCGCGCCAGAAGACGGACTGGAAATCGTGATCGAGCCCGAACACCGTGTCCATGTGGCCGGTGAAGAGGAGCTGGACTTTCGCCTCCGGGCGCACCTTCAGGTGCAGGTTTCGGCCGTGCTTCATCGGCCGCAGCGTCCCTTCCGGCGTCATGACGTCAACCGGCGCCGGATCGATCAGCCGAAGCTCCCCGGGAAGGGCGGAAAACGCCTCGGCCAGGAGGGTGGCAACCTCATCGAGCCCGTCCAGATTTCGCGAGCCGCTGTTGATCGAAGACCAGAGGGTGACCTGGTCGAGCATCGACGCTCCGTCGCAGCGTTCGATCGCTGCAGCTTCGATGTTCGACAACCCCCGCATGTTCAGGGCTCTAGCCCGAGAGGACCGCCGAAGCCAACAGGGTCAGGCGAAGTGTCGCTCTTCGCCTGTCAGAGCCAGTCGGCAAAGGCGGCCAGAACGTCTTCGTACAATTTCTTCTTGAACGGGACGATGAGCAGGGGAAGCTCGTCGGGGTCCGCCCATTTCCACGCCCGAAATTCGGGCTCCGCAGTCTCCAAAGTAACGTCGGCGTCACGACCAAGGAATCGGGCGAGGAACCAGGTCTGGCGCTGGCCGATCCACGGCTCCTTCCACACCTTGCCGATCAGGTCGTCGGGAAGATCGTAGGTCAGCTCTTCTTTCGCCTTGGCGATGATTTCGATCAGGCCTGAGGCAATTCCGGTTTCTTCTTCGAGCTCGCGAAGGGCGCCTTGAAGCGGCTCTTCGCCAGGATCGAGGCCGCCCTGAGGCATCTGCCAGGCTTCGATCTTGCTATCGAGCCGTTGTCCGACCCACACCTTGCGCTCGGCATTGATCAGCATCACCCCGACGGCGGGTCGGTAAGCCCCCTCTTTCATCTTCCTGCTCCGCGAAGCAGAAGCTTGAGCGCCTCGACGCACTGTTTGATGTCCTCATTGGCGGAGGGGAGCGCCCGGCGAAGGTTGACGAAGCCGTGAATGGTTCCTTCAGCCTCGATATAGAAGGTTCGAACGCCCGCCTCGACCAAGGCGGCGGCATAAGCCCGGCCCTGGTCCCTGATCGGGTCGAGACTGGCGGTGACGACCAAGGTCGGCGGCATGCTTTCCTGGCTCTTCAACAGCGGCGCATAGCGCCAGTCGGCCTGATCGCCGCGATAGCATTGCTCGAACCAGTCGATGCTTCCCCCGCTCAGCAGAAAGCCTTCGCCGAACTGATCGCGACTGGGAAAATGGGAGGTCGGCTCGCCCGCCGGATAGATCAGCCATTGCGCGATGACCGGAACTTCGGCCGGCTCGTCTCTGAAGGCCAGCGAAACGACACTTGCCAGGTTGCCGCCGGCGCTGTCGCCGAAGGGGATCAGCCCGGTCACCTGCCTGTCCAGCGCCGGCGGACTGCCGGCCAGCCACCGGCCTGCGGCGATCGCGTCATCGATCGCTGCGGGAAAGGGATGTTCCGGCGCGAGCCGGTAATCGACGGCGACGACAGGCAGGTCCATCAGCCTGGCAATCTCGGCGCAGAAGGGTTCGTGCGTGTCGAGATCCCCCAAGGTGAAGCCGCCCCCATGGCAAAACAGCATCAACGGTCCGGCTTCCCGAGACTCGCGCGCATCGTACAATCTCAGCCGGAGGGGACCCCCTGGCCCCTCCATTTCGAGGTTCCGGATGATTGCCAGTTCGCCGACTTCCGCATCGGCGACGTGACGCGACGCGTGCATCATGTTTCGCGCTTCCGAAAGCGGCAGCTCGAACGCCTTCTGGTTCGGCAGCTTGTTCAGATAATCGAGAAACTGGCGAACTTCCGGCCGCACAAAGGCATCTGGCACTGGCAACTCCGTTGAGAAGCGAATCGCATTCACTATCTAGCGGTCATAAGCGAAGTGTTCGCTGCCGCCACCGGTTGTGACGGCCGGAGCGCAGGGCTAGGGTGCGGACGTTGCCGCACCCGCGAACTGAAGGAAGAGCATTTGGCCACGGCCACCCATTTCTTGACGCCTGAAGAGGCGCGGTCCGACGCGCCGCTGGAAGCCGTCGTCGTTCGTTTTGCCGGGGATTCCGGTGACGGCATGCAGCTGACCGGTGGCCAGTTCACGCTTTCGACCGCATTGGCCGGCAACGATCTTGCGACCTTCCCGGACTTTCCCGCCGAGATCAGGGCGCCGCAGGGGACGACCTTCGGTGTGTCCGCCTTCCAGATAAATTTCGGTTCCTCGTCGATCGAGACGGCCGGAGACTCGCCGGACGTCCTGATCGCGATGAATCCGGCGGCGCTGAAGGTGAATGTCGCCGATCTGAAGGATGGCGGGCTGATCATTGCCGACGAAGGCGAGTTCGGTGCCCGCAATCTCGCCAAGGCCGGTTACGAGAGCAACCCGCTGGAGGACGGTAGCCTCGCGCGCTGGCAACTCGTCCGGTTCAACATTTCGCAGTTGACGCTGGACGCGGTGAAGCCGTTCGGGCTGGGCAACAAGGAAGCGCTTCGCTGCAAGAACATGTGGACCCTGGGCCTGGCGCTCTGGATGTTCGACCGCGACCGACAGCCGATCGAGGACTGGCTCACCGCGAAGTTCGCCAAGTCGCCCGAGCTGGCGGAGGCCAACATCGCGGCGCTCAATGCCGGCCATGCTTATGGCGAGACGGCCGAGATCGGCGGTCAGGTTCGCCAGCACCATATCGACCCTGCGCCCGCCGAGCCGGGCCTCTATCGCACCGTCACTGGCGCCGAGGCCATTTCGCTTGGGCTGGTGGCCGGCGCCCAGCTGGCCGGGCTGCCGATGTTCTTCGGCGGCTATCCGATCACGCCGGCCTCCGCGATCCTTCATCATCTGTCGCGCCTCAAGGAATATGGCGTGACCACGTTCCAGGCGGAGGACGAGATCGCCGCGATCGGCGCCGCGATCGGCGCCAGCTTCGCCGGATCGCTGGGCGTAACATCATCGTCGGGCCCCGGAATTGCCCTCAAGGGGGAAGCCATGGGTCTGGCGATCATGACCGAGCTGCCGCTCGTGATCATCAATTCCCAGCGTGGCGGACCTTCGACCGGCCTCCCCACCAAGACCGAGCAATCGGACCTTTACCAGGCGGTCTACGGGCGCAACGGCGACGCCCCGATGCCGGTGATCGCCGCCCGCTCGCCGGCGGACGCGTTCGATTGCGCGATCGAGGCCTGCCGGATCGCCACCCGTTACATGACCCCGGTGATGCTTCTGACCGATGGCTATATCGCCAATGCGGCGGAGCCCTGGCGCGTGCCCGACATGTCTGCCTACCAGCCGTTCCCGGTGCAATTTCACGAGGAACCGGTGGCCGAAGGAGAAGGGGTCAATCCCTATCGCCGCGACGAAGAACTGGCCCGGGTGTGGATCAAGCCCGGGACGGGCGGCCTCATGCACCGTATCGGCGGGATCGAGAAGAATGTCGGCACCGGCCACATCGATTATGCGCCCGAGAATCACCAGGCCATGACCGATATCCGCGCCCGCAAGGTGCTCAACGTTGCACAGACGGCGCCGGAGCAGGAGGTATGCCTCGGCCAGCCCGGCGGCGCCCTCGCGGTGGTCGGCTGGGGCTCCACCTTCGGGCCCATTCACCAGGCGGTTCGCCGGGCACGTGCCAAGGAAATGGATGTATCGCACATCCACATCCGCCACATCTGGCCGCTTCCACGCAATCTCGGCGATCTTTTGCGGTCGTATGACCGGGTGATCGTTCCGGAGATGAACATGGGGCAGCTGAAGACCTTGCTTCGCGACCAATATCTGATCGACGCGCGGCCGGTCACCAAGGTGTCGGGCCAGCCGTTCAAGATCGCCGAGATCGAGCTCGCGATCGCGGAAGCGCTGAGATAGTTCGTCGAAGGGAGGCAGGAGCCATGAACCCGCCCCGTTTGATCCCGCTGGTGCTGATGCTGATCCTGGTGGTCGGCCTCATTTATTATCTGAACTGAGGAATTGCCGATGACCGAGCAGGTCAAGCTCACCGCCAAGGATTTCGCGACCGACCAGGAAGTGCGCTGGTGTCCCGGTTGCGGCGACTATGCCGTTCTGAAGGCCGTTCAAAGGACGATGCCTGACCTCGGCGTCGATCCGTCTCGCACCGTCTTCGTCTCCGGCATCGGCTGCTCCAGCCGTTTTCCTTATTATATGGAAACCTACGGCTTCCACACGATCCACGGCCGAGCCCCGGCGATCGCCACCGGCGTCAAGCTTGCAAATCCCGAACTGGACGTGTGGATCATCACCGGGGACGGCGATGCGCTCTCGATCGGCGGCAACCACACGATGCATATCCTGCGCCGCAACCTCGATTGCCAGATTCTCCTGTTCAACAACGAGATTTACGGCCTCACAAAGGGCCAATATTCGCCGACTTCCCGGGTCGGAACGCGAAGCCCTTCAACCCCGTTCGGCTCGGTCGATCGACCGGTCAGCCCGTGCGCTTTCGCACTGGGTTCGGGCGCCCGCTTCGTCGCCCGCGGCATCGACGTGCACAAGAATCTGCCCGACGTGCTCAAGGCGGCCCATGGTCACAAGGGTGCCTCGTTCGTCGAGATCTTCCAGAATTGCATCGTCTACAATGATGACGTGTTCGCGTCTTTCACGGCGAAGGACAATGCGACCAAGCAGCTTTGGCTTCGGGCCGGCGAGCCGATGCTTTTCGAAGGCGGCAGCAAGGGGCTGGCCCTCGACCGGGACCGGCTGATGCTCAAGGTGGTCGACGTGACGGACGGCGACTGGCAGTCAGCCGACGTCATCGTCCACGATCCGAAGAACAAGGCGGTTGCCCATATGCTCGTCGACATGCCGTTTGGCTCGTTCCCGATGGCTTTGGGGGTCATCTTCGAGGATCCGCGGCCGACCTTCGAAAGCGCCATTCTCGATCAGATTGCCGCGGCGGCGTCCGGGAAGACGGCAGACCTTCAGGCCCTGGTCTCGAAAGGCCAGAGCTGGCAGGTCACCAAGGAGCCGCGAGAAATCTGACGTTCGACCCACGTTGGACGTCGCAACGCTTGCGCCGCTGCCCGCGGCGCTTCATGTGAAGCCGCCATGTTGCAGAGGGGCAAACATCTGGTCGCCGCGGATCGGCGCTTCGCGACCGGGGGCGATCTCGTCGCCCGTCTGTTCGCCGGCGGTTTTTCCCGGGTCCTCGACAATATCGATTTCGGGATCCACCACGGACGGATCGAGGCGACCTTGCCCGATGGCAGCTTCCGGATCCTCGGCGGCCACGCCGACGGGCCGATCGCCATCGTCCAGCTCAGGAGCTGGCGGGCGCTGATCCGGCTGTTCACGTCGGGATCGGTCGGTTGGTACAAGGCCTGGACGGAGGGGGAGTGGGCCAGTCCGGACCCGGTGCCCTTGTTCGACCTCTTCATGCGCAATGCCGCGAGCCTCGGTGACACTGGCCGGGCCAAGGGCCCCTGGAAGCTCGTCAACCGATTGGCCCACGCCTTCCGCGCCAACGACAAGGCTCGCGCTCGCCGCAATATCGAGCATCATTACGACCTCGGGAACGATTTCTACGGCGCATGGCTCGACCGCGGAATGACCTATTCCAGCGCCGTGTTCGCGGAACCCATCACGCCGGAGGAACCGCTCGAACAGGCCCAGCAGCGCAAGGTGCGCCTGTTGCTCGACCGGCTTCAGCTGAAGCCCGGCGATCGCCTGCTCGAGATTGGCTGCGGCTGGGGCGGACTGATGGAGATCGCCGCCCGCGATTACGGGGTGCATGTCACCGGCCTCACCTTGTCCGCCGAGCAAAAGGCCTATGCCGAACAGCGGCTGGACCAAGCCGGTCTTGCGGACCTGACCCATATCGAGCTCAAGGACTATCGTGACATAGATAGCGTCTTCGACGGCGTCGCGAGCGTTGAAATGGTGGAGGCGGTCGGTCAGGAATATTGGCCTGCTTACCTCGAAGCGATCGCTGGGGCGTTGCGGTCGGGCGGTCGCGCAGCCCTCCAGCTCATCTCCATTCGCGACGACCTCTTCGATCATTATTCGGCCAATGCCGATTTCATCCAGACCTACATTTTCCCGGGCGGACTGCTGATCAGCGAGCCGCGCTTCCAGGCCATAGCCGCCGACAAGGGTCTTGAATGGCATAACCGTCGAGGGTTCGGCCTCCATTATGCGGAGACGCTTCGCCGATGGCACACGAACTATGATGAAGCCGTTCTAGAACAACGACTTCCGAATGGATTTGACCAATCGTTCCACGATTTGTGGCGTTATTACCTGATGTATTGCGAGGGCGGCTTTCGGGGCGGCGGAATAGACGTGGCTCAATTATCTCTGGTGAAGTCGGGCTGAACTTCCTGGCGGCGGCCAGACCAATCAGGTGCCGACGTTCAACCGGTGTCCCGTCTCGAAGCCGCTGTCGAGCAGATCAAGGATCGCGTCGGCGACGGCCGAAGGCGGCTTGAGTGTCGCCGGATCCTCACCCGGAAAAGCCCGGGCGCGCATCACCGTCGCGGTTGCGCCGGGATCGACGATGGCTACGCGCAACGGACTGACGTTTCGCACTTCCTCGGCGTAGCTGAGGAGAAGGGTCTCCAGCGCGGCCTTGGACGCGCCGTAGGCTCCCCAAAAAGCGCGGGGATGGCGGCCGACGCTCGAAGTGATCGCGAGGACACAAGCGTCGCTGCTTTTTCGGAGCAACGGATCGAAGGCGGCGATCATCGCCTGCTGGGCGAGCAGGTTCAGGGTCAGGACCTTGTTGAATTCCTTGCCGTCGATCTGGGCGACGGGAGTGAGTGTTCCGAGCATCGCCGCGTTGAGCACCAGAATATCAAGGGCTGGCCAGCGACCGCCGACCGCCTGCGCCAGCTTGGCGATGCTGTCGCTCTCGGTGAGATCCAGCGGCGCGATCGTCGCGGTTCCACCAGCCGAATGAATGCGCTCTTCGACGCTTTCCAGGTCGGCGGCGGTCCGGCCGGTGAGGACGACGTGTGCGCCCTCGGCCGCCAGCCTTTCGGCGGTGGCGGCGCCGATTCCGCGGCTCGCGCCGGTAACCAAAGCCACTTTTCCGGAAAGCACTCCCATCTGTTCTTCTCCGTCAGCCAGCGAAGACCGGGTCGCTGCCGCCTTCGTCGTCGAAATGATGTGTGGATGCCGGCCTTTGACGGCAGCACTGGAACCGTGAATTCAGGCGTATCGCTCTTCCTGGTAGGAGAGCTGGTCTTTTCGCTCGAGATCCTCGCGATCCGTCAATCGGGTCGGATAGTCGCCGGAGAAGCAGGCATCGCAATGCTGCGGTTCGGCATCGTCGCGGCCCTCTTCGCCGACCGCCCGATAGAGGCCGTCGAGCGAGATGAAGGCGAGGCTGTCAGCCTTGATATAGTCGTTCATCTCCGCGACGTTCATTTGCGCCGCCAGCAATTTGGCCCGTTCCGGAGTGTCGACCCCGTAAAAACAGCCGTGGCGGGTTGGCGGGCTCGCGATCCGCATGTGGACTTCACGCGCCCCGGCCTCGCGAAGCATCTGCACGATCTTCAGGCTGGTCGTGCCGCGGACGATCGAATCGTCGACGAGCACCAGTTTCTTGCCTTGGATGAGGGCGCCATTGGCATTGTGCTTCAGCTTGACGCCAAGGTGTCGAACCTGGTCGCTTGGCTGGATGAAGGTGCGGCCGACATAATGGGAACGGATGATCCCGAGTTCGAACGGAATCCCGCTTTCCTGGGCGTAGCCAATCGCGGCCGGCACTCCGGAATCGGGAACCGGAATGACGTAGTCGGCATCGACGGGATTCTCGCGGGCGAGCTCGGCGCCGATCGCCTTGCGCACCGAGTAAACGGACGCACCGTCGAGGATCGAATCGGGCCTGGAGAAATAGATATGCTCGAAGATGCATGGCCGCGGCCGCTCCGCCGCGAACGGCCGATGACTCTCGACACCCCGCTGCGAGATGACGATCAGCTCACCCGGCTCGACCGAGCGGATATAGGTCGCCCCGACGACGTCGAGAGCCACCGTCTCGGAGGCGAATATATAAGCGTCGCCGAGTCGGCCCATGACCAGCGGCCTGATGCCCAGGGGATCGCGGCAGGCGATCATGCCTTCCGCGGTGAGGCAGACCAGGCTGTAGGCGCCTTCAACCTGCTTCAGCGCGTCGATGAAACGGTCGAGCAACCCGCGGCAGCTTGAGGTCGCGACGAGGTGGATGAGGACCTCCGTGTCGGAGGTAGACTGGAAGATCGATCCGCGCGCATTCAGTTCGCGACGAAGCCGCATCGCATTGGAGAGGTTGCCGTTGTGGGCGACGGCGAAGCCGCCGGTGGAAAGCTCCGCGAACAGGGGCTGGACGTTGCGAAGTGCCGTCTCGCCGGTCGTCGAATAACGGACATGACCGATCGCCGCTCGTCCGGCGAGAGCGCGGATCACGCCGTCCTTGTCGAAATTGCCGGCGACATGGCCCATCGCCCGGTGGCTGTGAAAGCCGCGGCCGTCATAGCTGGTGATACCGGCCGCTTCCTGCCCGCGATGCTGGAGGGCATGCAGCCCCAGAGCGGCCACCGCGGCTGCCGTATCGGCGCCCCAGATGCCGAACACGCCGCACTCCTCGCGCAGCTTGTCGTCGCTAAATGGGTTGGTCGTCAGCATGGCTTTCCCGCGTCAGCCTGTTGGCACGCGGATATAGGGATGGAGCGGCGGTTTGTCGCCCCTTGGAGGCAAAGAATCTGGACCGGCAGTGCCCTTGGCGCCCTTCTTGACGCTAACGTCAACGGAAACTAGGCCTTGGCCATGACCCAGGCGATGCATTCGGATTACCGCCAGTCGGACCGCACCGTCCGAACCTACACCATAACCCAGCTTTGCGAAGAGTTCGGAGTCACCGCTCGGGCGCTTCGCTTCTATGAGGACGAGGGGCTGATCTCGCCACAAAGGCTCGGTCTGTCGCGGGTGTACAGCTGGCGCGATCGGGCTCGCCTGGCGTGGATCCTGCGCGGGAAGAGGGTGGGCTTCAGCCTTTCGGACATCAAGGAGATGATCGACCTCTACGATGTCGGCGACGGGCGCCACGAGCAGCGCCGGGTGACGCTCGAGAAATGTCGCGGCCGGATCGATCTGCTGAAGAAGCAGAAGCTCGATATCGATGCGACGATCGACGAGCTGGACCGATTCATCGCCATGGTCGAAGCAGCCGAAACGCCTGAATCCGCCGCCGCTGCGGAATAAGCGCGCCCGAACCAGAGATAGGGAAGACGATATGCCCAGTTACACGGCCCCGGTCCGCGATACGCGGTACGTTCTCGAACAGGTGCTGGGAATAGAGCGTTATTCGAACCTGCCCGGTTTCGAGAACGCGACCCCGGATCTCATCGAGGCGATTCTCACCGAGGGCGGACGCTTTGCCTCTGAAGTCCTGGCGCCTCTGAACCGCGTGGGCGACGAGGAAGGGTGCGTGCGTCACGAGGATGGCAGCGTCACGACCCCGACCGGGTTCAAGGAAGCCTATCGGCAATTTTGCGAAGGCGGCTGGACGACCCTTACCGCTCCCGAGGAATTTGGCGGCCAGGGGCTTCCGTCGGTGCTTGCGACGGCGGTGACCGAATATCTGCTCTCCGCCAATCAGGCGTTCGAGATGTATAACGGTCTGACCCAGGGCGCGATCGCCTCGATCCTCGTCAAGGGTTCAGACGAGCAGAAGCAGACCTATCTGCCGAACATGGTCTCGGGAAAGTGGACCGGGACGATGAATCTGACCGAGCCGCACTGCGGCACCGATCTCGGCTTGCTGAAGACCAGGGCTGAACCTCAGGCTGACGGAAGCTACCGGATCACCGGCACCAAGATCTTCATTTCCTCCGGTGAGCACGATCTCGCGGAGAACATCATCCACCTCGTGCTCGCCAAGATTTCGGGCGCACCCGACAATGTGAAGGGCATTTCGCTCTTCATCGTGCCGAAATTCCTCGTCAACGCCGACGGCTCGCTGGGGGAACGCAACCCGGTCGTCTGTGGCTCGATCGAGGAGAAGATGGGGATCCACGGCAATTCGACCTGCCTGCTCAATTATGACGGTGCCACCGGCTATCTGGTCGGCGAGTCGGAGAAGGGGCTCGCAGCGATGTTCATCATGATGAACGCGGCGAGGCTCGGCGTCGGCCTTCAAGGTCTCGCCCAAGGCGAGGTCGCCTATCAGAATGCGGTAACCTACGCGAAGGATCGCCGGCAGGGCAGGGCGCTGGTCCCGGACGAGCGGGAGCCGGATGCCAAGGCCGATCCGATCATCGTCCATCCCGACGTCCGCCGGATGCTGATGGAGATGAAGAGCTTCAACGAGGCGGCGCGTGCCCTCGTGCTGTGGGGCGCGCTCCAGGTCGACATCATGCGCAAGGCGCAGACCGAGGAGGAACGGCAGGCGGCCGATGATCTGCTCGGGCTGCTGACCCCCGTGATCAAGGGCTATCTGACCGACAAGGGGTTCGAGGCCGCGATCGCCGCGCAGCAGATCTACGGCGGCCACGGTTACATCCGCGAATGGGGAATGGAGCAGTTCGTCCGCGATGCCCGGATTGCCCAGATCTACGAGGGCACCAACGGCATTCAGGCGCTCGACCTCGTCGGCCGCAAGCTCGGCAAGGAAGGCGGCCGAGCGATCCAGGCCTTTTTTAGGATCGTCGGTGAAGAGACTGCCGCGGCGAAGAATGTGGAGGGGCTGAAGGATATTGCCGGCGCCGTGGAACGGGCGAACAACGATCTTCAGACGGCGACGATGTGGTTGATGCAGAACGGCATGGCCAATCCGAACAATGCCGGCGCCGCCGCTTATCCCTACATGTCGCTGATGGGCACGGTGGCTCTGGGGCTGATGTGGCTTCGAATGGCGAAGGCGAGCAGCGACATCCTCGCCAATGGCGGCGAAGACCGGTCATTCCACGAAGCCAAGATCGTCACCGCGCGATTCTTCGCCGATCGGGTGATTCCGGAAAGTAATTCGCTTCGCCGCAAGATCGAAGCCGGCGCCGAAAGCCTGATGGCCTTGCCCGCCGAGGCTTTCTAGCTCGGGTCCAACGCAGCGGGCTCGCCGGGTTCCGGCGCGCGAAGCCTCCTCAGCAGCGCCTGGCGCTCGTCCCGGGTGAGTCCAAGGGCGAAGTCCCAGGCGGCCGCATATCGGGGGCCGATGCGACGCTCGATGGCAGCCATGCGATCGGCGAACGGCTGACCATAAAGGTCGGTCCAGACGTCGTAGAGGAACAAATAGAGCAATTCGTGGTCGTCGAGACCGGCTGGCGGTCGAAGGGTGAAGGCAAGCCGATGGCCGAGCTCATGGACCAGAGTCGCTTTCATGTAAGTCGGGCGATAGCCAGCGCGCAGCCGGATCGTCCGCCCGTCAAAAGCGGCCATCGGACGGCCTTCGGTGACGATCGCCTCGATCGCCGATCCCGGATATTCGACGCCGACGATCGCCTCGAAGCTTGCGACGATCCGTTCGCCCTCCATCTCCCAGATCCGGCGATAATCGCCGGTGGCCTCCGCGAGGTTCGGTGCGGCTGGAACGAAGGCAACCCTCGGGTGCGCGCCGCAAAGTACCAGCCATGCCAGAGCGGCCTGCGATAACATGACCCGCAAATTCCACCTCCGTTGAAGAGGCGTTCTAACGGCATCCTGCCCATCCCAATAGCTAAGGCGGCGACCCTCGCTAATCGAAGCTTCGCACGATCAACTCGATCAGGGGGAGCTGGCTTGGCAGAATCTTCTTCCTAGCCAAATCCAGGGTACACCATTCCGCCCGATCGATTTCGGGAAAGGATTCGAAACGGCCGCTTCGCGGCGGCCATTCGATGGTGAAACGGTTGCTGACGATAGTCGTCGGATCGACATCGCCCTCCACCGCGAACGCCTCGACCCACTTGCCCCCTTTTTGCTGGATCCGACCAAGGTGGGTCAGTTTCCCCTCCGGTCTGTGGCCGATCTCCTCCTCGAACTCGCGCCGAGCCGTTTCCTCGGCGCTTTCGCCGGGTTCCATCAATCCCTTCGGAATGGCCCAGGCCCCGTCGTCGCGGTTGCGCCACATCGGGCCGCCGAAATGGCCGAGCAACAGTTCCAGCCCGCCCTCGCGCCGCCGCCACATCAGGATTCCGGCGCTGGTCTTCGTCATCCCGCCGTTTCGAGCCGGGTGAAGCGCACCGGGAGGACCGCTTTTGTTTCGATTCCTCCGTCGCCTTTCTTCTCGACGACGCTCAATTGCTGGACGTCCTCGCTGCCGATAGGAATGACCATTCGGCCGCCGGGGGCTAGTTGCTCGAGCAGCGGCTGCGGCGCTTCCCTGGCGGCGGCCGTCACGAGAATTCGATCGAACGGCGCGTGATCGGCCCAGCCCCGCGAACCGTCGCCGACCCGGATCTCGACATCGTGATCGATGGTCGCAAGCCGAAGTCTGGCTGCCTCGGCAAACTCCTCGACGATCTCGACACTGAACACGGCGGCGCCCAGCTCGGCCATCACGGCGGCTTGGTAGCCAAGCCCGGTCCCGATCTCGAGCACGCGGTTACCGGCGTTGATCTGAAGCAGCTCCAGCATCAGCGCGCCGATGAAGGGCTGGGAGAGGGTCTTGTCAAAGCCGATCGGCAGCGGTGTATCCTGATAGGCCGCGACCATCAGCTGCGCGGGAACGAACAAATGCCGGGGCACCTCGAGGAGGGCGCGGCGAAGGTTCGGCGATAGCTCGCGACGCCCGACCTCCGCCTCGGCGAGGTCGAAATGCATGTCGATGACCTCGACCATGTGTCGGCGCAGGATATCAAGATGGGCTTCGGTCATCGGCTTCATTGCCCTGGCTCCCGGCAATCGTCTTTACCACCCTGGCGCGCATTGCTTCGTCTTGCCAACTCCCAAGGCTGCCCCCTGCTCCGTAAGCAAGTGAAATCACGTGGACACGCCCATCCTGCGCTGAGCGGTCTTGCCTTGACGACCGGAAAGGCAGAGGCTGCCAGCGTGCCGGGAACGCGGCACGGCAGAGGGGGGAATGTCATGGAATATATGTTGATGCCGCTGAAGCGTTACGCCGACTTTTCCGGCCGGTCCCGCCGCATGGAATTCTGGATGTGGCAGCTCTTTCAGATCCTCGTTTATGTCGGGATCACGTGCCTGATCATATTGCTGGGCGGCGGCATGATCATGACTCAGAGCGATCCCAGTGCGATGGCCGCAGCCGGCGGCGGAGTCCTGATTGTCGGCGCGCTTTACCTGCTCTACATCCTTGCCGTCTTCATTCCGTCACTGGCGGTCGCGGTTCGCCGGCTTCACGACACCAATCGCAGCGGCTGGTGGATCCTCGCGCCACTGGCGCCTTATCTGCTGGTCATGCTGGCTGGCGGGATGGCCTTTTCCTCGCCCGACAGTGTCGGCGCGGTCGGCGGCCTGGCCCTGATCGGCATGATCGCGGCGTTCGTTCTCAGCCTCGTCCTGCTCGTTTTCTATCTGCTCGAAGGAACCAGAGGGCCGAACCGTTATGGGGCGGATCCGAAGGGCAGGGCTGGCGAAGAGGTGCTCGCCTGAAATATTGGAGCGAGCGGGCCATCACGGCACGCTTTGTCCCTTTCGCGGGCGGTTGCGGCCATCGGGCACACCGCCTAGATAGCCGTTGCGTGCCCCTGTGGCGGAATTGGTAGACGCGCTCGACTCAAAATCGAGTTCCGCAAGGAGTGCCCGTTCGACTCGGGCCAGGGGCACCAATGGCTCGCTTTATTGCGGCCGTGGGAGCTTTCGTCCGTTCTGGACGTAGAGCATGCGGACTTCCCCCAGGTCGTTCGACCACCAGGAGGATCGCATGCCGGACAAGATGAACCTCCAGGGGAAGGCGCCTTATGCGCTCGCCATCCTGCGCATCGTCGCCGGGCTCATATTTCTCGAGCATGGCACTCAGAAGTTCCTGAGCTTTCCAGGCGGCCAATTCGCCGGCTCGGGACTCGGGCTGGATAATCCCGTAGCCTTTGCCGGATTGGTCGAACTGGTGGCCGGCCTGCTCATCACGATCGGCTTGTTCACCCGACCTGCGGCGTTCATCGCTTCGGGCACGATGGCAGTGGCTTACTGGATGATGCACGCCCCGCAGA
>DAINCA010000001.1:0-43158 GCA_036732645.1 Allosphingosinicella sp. | reverse complement strand
GGCGCCCGGCTGCGCGACTGATTAATGGCCGAAGACGCGGTCCGGGAGGCGTTTCTCTCCCAGGCGGCGATCTGCGCGCATTTGGGTTCGCCCTTCACCGGTGCCCTGTGCGCCGCTTTTTCGAAGCTCGATCGAAAGACGGCCGTCGGCCGCCTTATCCTCGACTGGCAAGGCGATCCCGCGGCCGACAAGGACAATCTGCCGCTCCGCATCTGTGGCGGCCTGCACTTTCTGGCTCGCTCTGGACGCGCGCCCGGTCTTGCCAGTTTGTATCCGCCGGGGCCGTTGCCGGAAGAGAGCCGATTGCGTGAAGAGGTCGCCAACGTCCTCGCCTTGGAGGGCGACTTTCTCGTCCCATGGCTCGAGCGGGCACCGCAGACCAATGAAGTCGGCCGTTCGGCCTTGCTGATGAGCGGATTGCTGGAAGTGTCGGCCCGCTTCCCCTTGCCCATCCATCTTTTCGAACTCGGCGCCAGCGCCGGGCTCAATCTTCAACTCGACCGCTTTTATCACGATCTTGGGGGTCGGCGATTTGGGGACCGCAGGTCGAAGGTACGGTTAGGCCCGGATTGGAAGGGGCCGCCGCCGCCCGAAGCGGAGGTTCGAATTACCCGCCGCAGCGGTGTGGACGTCAGCCCGATGGATGTCGCCAGCGACGGCGAGCGGCTGCTCGCTTATGTCTGGCCCGATCAGCCGGCACGGCTCGAGCGAACCGCTGCGGCGCTTGAGATCGCGCGAAGTCACCCCATCCGGATCGCCGCCGCCGACGCGGCGGACTGGCTCGAAGGCGAACTCGACCTTCGCCCGGTCGAAGGCGTGGCCCGGGTGATCCTCCACTCGATCGCCTTCCAATATTTCGCCGAACCGACTCAGGCCCGGATCCAGGCCCGAATAACGGCAGCCGGCGAAGCCGCGACGGAGCGGGCACCGCTCGCCTGGCTGCGTTTCGAATGGCTGAGCGGCGAACCGTCGGCCAGCCTTCGGCTCCGTACATGGCCCGGCGAGGAGCGGCTACTGGCGTGGGGCCATCCCCACGGCAGCAAGGTTAAGTGGCTCTAGCCTCCGGACGTCACTGGGTCTGGACCAAAGTCTCGTCGACGGTCCAGTCACCGTCGAGCCAGGCGGCGATCTCCCTGGCCGCCGGATGATCAAAGGCCAGATAGCGGTCGCGCAGGCGCTCGCGGCGATCTCCAAGCCGATCGAGCCCTCGATCCTGAAGCGTCAGCAGATCGCGTCGCACGCAGTCCGCAAGCTTGGCGCCGAGCACCGTCTCCGCCGCCCGAACGAAAGCGGCGCCATATTCATACGCGTCCCCTCTTTCATAGCTCTCCGCCAGGGATAGTGCCGGGATTCGACTGAGCCAGGGCTGCGATGCGAGATTGATGCCGTGCGCCGAGACCAGGGACGCCAGTGCCCCCGGCCGTCCGGCAAAGGCGCGCAGATGAAGGTGCTGAGACATTCGAGCGCCATCGTTCACGGGATAATTGTCCCACAGGAACGGCTTGCGGCGCAGCTGGGCGCCGACGCGGTTGAGGTGGCCGGCAGAAAATTCCTGGCTGACGACCTCCTCGCCGGTCCACATGACCTCGATCGCCGGGTCAAGAATCCTCCCGAGATCCTCGAGATAATGATCGGGTCGCTGGCCGAAAGCCGAATCGAGGACGAGATCGTCGCTATAATAAGAGGGGCAGCACAGGATTCGCGTCGCCTTGCTGCGTTCCGCGGCGAAATGGACGATCGCGGCCTGCCGCTCGGCCAGCTCCTCGACGTCGCCGCGCATGTCGTCGAACAGGATCGCGAGGTCGTCGAGACCCGTGCCGTCGAGCTCGGCCAATTTGTCCGCCAGCGGCGACTGCCACGCCTTCCCCGGATGCAAATGGATCTCGAACGGGCTTAGGCCGATTCCGAACCGGACCTTGGCCTGGCGGCAATCGGCGCCGAACGCCGCGATTCGGCTGATGGTTTCGGTCGGATAGGACTCGGCCCAGCGGCGGCGCAGAAACGGATCCGCCTTCGGGGCATAAAGGTAGAAGCCGAAGCCGTGGGGCGCCAGGAAGCGGATCAGTTCCTGTCGCTCGGGCCAGCTGAAGGGCCGGCCGAAAAAGCCTTCGATCAGCCCGAGCTCGGGGGTCATTGGCCCCGCTCGAGGTGATTGATCGCCTGATGGACGGCGGTCTCGATCTCCTGCCTCTTCAGCCCCGGCTCGATCTCCGGCAGGATCCGCAAGGTGACGATGCCGGGCCGCTTGACGAAGGCATTCCTCGGCCAGAGCCGGCCACTGTCCACAGCCACCGGCACCACCGGCAGTTTCAGCGCGCGATACAGGCCCGCGAAACCGGACTGGAGCGGTGGCTGAGCGCCGGGCGCGACCCTTGTGCCTTCGGGAAAGATCAGAATCGGACGTCCTTCGGCGATTGCCGCTTCCGCCGCCCGCATCATGCGCCGGAGCGCTGTCGCGCCGCCCGCGCGATCGATCGGGATGACGCCGTAGCGCCGCACGACCCAGCCCCAAAGCGGTATCCGGGTCAGCTCATGCTTCAACACGACCGCCGGCTCCCGAAGCAACAGGAAAAGTTCGAGTGTTTCGAACATCGACTGGTGCTTCGAGGCGACGAGGTAGCGGCCGTCCGGCACCTCGCCCTCGACCCGGCTGTAGATGCCGAGCAAGTGACGGGCGCACCATCGATGGCCATAAGCCCAGCCACGCGCCAGAGCCCGCAAGGTCCGGGTGCCGAACAGGCTTGCCGGAAAGGAGGCCAGCACGGCGACCACCGTCCAGGAATAGAAGACCAGAGCGAACAACGACGAGCGGAGCAGGGCCATCAGATACCGATCAGGTCCGCCACCCGGCCGAGCAGATATTTGTTATATTCGGTGAATATCTGGGTGAAGGTCGGGTCGGTCTGGACGGCATCGCTGACGACGACGATGTCGGGACCGATTCTCTTTCTCAGCTCGTAGCCGGCCCTCGGCATGTGCAGATCATTGGTCACCAGACGCATCGTGCGGAAACGTCGCCGCTCCAGCCAGCGCGCCACCTCATCGGCGTTGGAGCGGGTATCGAACGATTCCCTGCCCAGGGTGACGCAACATTCGAGCAATCGTTCGTCGACGTCATAGGCCTCGGCAAGTTCGACTGCGCGCACGGTCCGATCGACTCCGGAAATGAGCATGCGCTGCGCGCGATCGCGCTCCATCAGTTCGAAGCCGCGCTCGAGCCGGCCGCTGCCGCCGGTCAATACGACGATGGCATCGGTGCGCTCTTCCCCCGCGGGCTTCGGTAGAAGCACGGCGAACAAGGCATAGCCGAGGACGTAGAGGAGCAGCCCGAATGAGACGAGACGGAACAGGATACGCATCATAACATTCGGCCTAACGCCCGAAGGATGGTGAGTCGGGCCACCAGCATCGCCAACAGGACGCCGAACAGAGGCAAGACGAGGAGGATCGCTCCGAATTCAAGGGAAATGGCGGTCGAGCCGAGCAGCTCGGATCCCAGAGCCGACATTCTCCGGCCAAGGACGAACAGAACGATGGCGGCGAGGATGAAGCCGATTACCCCGCCGAACAAGGCATCCAAAGCGATCCGGCGCTGAAACAAGCGCGCGATCTGGACGTCGGTCGCCCCCATCAGGTGCAATATCTCGATCGTCTGGCGATGGGTGTCGAGCGCCGCGCGAGCGGCGAGGAAGACGGTCGCCGTGGTTGCTCCGACCATCAGCAGGACCAGGCCGGCCGCCAGCCATTTCAACGCGGCAATGAGCGACACCAAGGGCGCCAGCCATTGCGCGTTCTCGTCCACGCGCGCCGACGGGGCCGCCGCGGTCGCCGCGGCGCGCAGACGGGCCAGATCGAGCCCGCCTTGCGGGTCGATATCGACGTCGATCAAAGCCGGCACCGGCAAACCGGCCTCGGCACCGGTCGCGCCGAGCCACGGCTCGAGCAGCTCCTGGATCTCCTCTTGGGGTACAAGCCGAACGGCACTGACTCCTGGCAAGCGGGCGAGGGCCGCGGTCGCGGCGGCGGCCTGATAGTCGCGGACCTGCGGGTTGGCTTCGACGATCTGGATCGTGACCCGACTGGCAATCTGCGAGTCGAGACCGGCCGCGGCCCCGGCGAGACCGAGTCCGGCGGCCGCGGCGAGCACCGTCAGGAACATCATGATGGCGATCACCCAGGGCATTGGCCCGGCGAGCCGGCCTTCCGGGAGCAGCCCTCTTTCCGCCGCCCCGAACCCCTTATTGTCCGTCCTCATCCCTCGGCCCGCTTGGGGGGGTGGCGCAGCGCTCCGGTGGGATCGGCGATCTGGCCGCGATCCAGCCGCAGCATTTCCGATCGGCCGACCCGGGAAATCAGGTGGAGATCGTGAGTCGCCACGACCACGGTGGTGCCGAGCTTGTTCAGGCTGTCGAACAAATGGAGCAAACGTTTCGCCATTTCCGGATCGACGTTGCCGGTGGGCTCGTCCGCGACCAGGAGTTCCGGCCTGCCGATGACCGCACGAGCGATCGCGACGCGCTGCTGCTCCCCACCGGAAAGCGTCGCCGGCCGGGCGCTGGAGCGATCGGCAAGGCCGACCCAGGCCAGCATCTCGTTCACCGGAGCGGTCAGGTCCTTGTCGGCGACCCCCGCCACGCGAAGCGGCAAAGCCACATTGTCGAACGTCGACAAATGGCTGACGAGACGGAAATCCTGGAAGACGACGCCGATGCGGCGACGGAAACCCGGCAGCCGCGGCCTCGGCATCGTCACGATATCCTCGCCGAACAGCCGGATCAGCCCGCGGCTGGGTCGAAGCGCCAGATAAAGCAGCTTGAGAAGGGATGTCTTGCCGGCACCGGAAGGGCCGGTGAGGAAGTAGAAGCCGCCTTCCTTGAGCGAGAAGCTGAGGTCCGAAAGCGTCTCCGCCCCGGTCGCGTAACGCAGGCCGACATTCTCGAACTGAACGATGGACCCGGCTGCCTTCAGGACGCCCTCCCCGAAACGATGCGCAGCGCAGCCATGGCACGCGAGCGGCGGTGACGTAAAGCAGGCCGCAAGTCGCGCATTCTCCGTCATTTACTTGCAAGGCCCGCCGCACCCGTGCTTAGAGTCGGTCAAGAACCCGGTGGGGCCCGCGTATCCATGATCCTATCCTGTCCGTCCTGCGACACGCGTTATGTGGTGCCGGACAGCGCCGTTGGGCCGAGCGGGCGCAAGGTACGCTGCGCCAGCTGCCGGTTCAGCTGGTTCCAGGAGCCGCCCTCCCGCGTCGCCGATGACAGCAACGCAACCGCGACGGCGGCGGTGATTCCCATCGCCCGCGGCGACCAGTCGAGCGAGGCGCGAGAAACGCGGCGTGAAATCCGGACCGAGGATCGCGAGCCGATGTCCTGGCAGGAAAATGCGCCAGCTTCGGCCGAACCTCCCCCTGAGCCGGACGCTTTCGAGGAAGACGGCTACCGGCCGCGACGAAACCGTTCGAAATTGTGGCTCATCCTTGCGATCCTTGCCGCGGCGTTGATGATCGGCGCGATCGCGGCCATCCAATATTTCGGACTCCCCGAACTGGGTCAGCGCATCGGTATCCCGGTTCAGGCGGGCCAGTCGCTGGTGCTCACCGGCACCGCCGACCGCCGCTGGCTGGCGAGCGGCAACGAATTGCTCGAGGTGCGCGGCGAGATCAGCAATCCGACCGAGGAGACCCAGACCGTCCCGCAGATTCGTGCGGAACTGAAGGATGCCCAGGGCCGAGTTGTCTACGGCTGGTCGATCGCGCCGCCTGTTCGGGCCATCCAGCCTGGCGGGCGCGTCAATTTCGACAGTGCCGAGCGTGACGTGCCGCGCGGCGGCCGGATCTTGAGCCTGGCTTTCGGCCCAGTGTCCTGAGACGGCTCTCGGAAAGCCGTCACCGGTCGCGTTTCGGTACGCGCAACACCCATGCCAGCCGGCCGAACTGGAGCGATGCGGCCACCAGCATTCCGGCGCCCGCGGCATAAGCGAGGCCGTCCGGTCCCCAGCCGCGCTGGGTGAGCAGCCAGCCAAGCCCTCCGGTCACGACGAAGAAGCCGATGATCCCGTTGACGCTGGCCCACACTTGTTCGCCGAGCGATCGGAGCGCCGATCCGAACACATATTGAAGTCCGTCGAAGATCAGGAAGGCGCCCATGATGGCGAGCATCGAGGCCGCCAATGCAAGCACCGAGCGATCGTCCGAAAAGGGCCAGACCAGGCCCTCCGCGGCGAAAACCAGCAATAATGAGCCGATCCCGAGGATGATGGCGGCAAGGGCGCCGGCGATGAGACTGCGCGGCCAGGCCTCGTGGCGCTCCCCGGCGCCCACTGCATTGCCGACGCGGACTCCGGCGGCTGAGCCGAATCCCATCGACAGAGCGAAAGCGATGTTGTGCACCGACAGCATGGCCTGGAACGCCCCCGCCGCTTCATTGCCGAGCTGGGTGGACAAGACCATCAGCCAGGCAAAGCCGGCAAGTTCCAGCGAAGCGCCGATCGCCGGCATCAATCCGAAGCCGGCGAGCTTTCTTATCCGGGCAAGGGCGCGACCCCAAGCCGCCGCGCTCAGATCGCGCACGCGGCGCTCGCTCGCGCGAGGCAATCGCCAGATCACGGTCAGCATCGCCGCCGCTCCGCCCCAGGACACCGCCGCCGTCGCATAAGCGGCGCCGACCGCGCCCAAGGCGGGAAGGCCGAGATGCCCGCCCACCCACGCCCAGGCGAGCAAGCCGTTGACCGGGAGCATGAGCAGGTTGACGGTCATGACCCGTCGGGGGCGACTGATCCCTTCGAGGAAATAAGAGGAAGCGGCGAGCAGGAACTGGGCTGGGAAGGCGATCGCCATCGCCTGGACGACGGCCGCACCGGGACCGCGCAATGACGGTTCGACATCCACCAGGGCCAGCAGCTCGAAGGCGCCCACGCCCAGAATCGCGGCCATCACGCATCCCATGATCAGGCCGAGGATCAGGCCCGAACGCAGGATCTCACCGGTTTCCGCGAGCTCCCCGCCGCCGTCGGCGCGAGCCGCGAACACCAATACTCCCGACAGGCCCGCGAAGCCGATGACGATCGAGATGAAGGTGAGGATCCGGCTCGCCGCAAGCGCCGCGAGCTCGTCGGTTCCATAATGGCCGACGACCGCGACATCGATGAGGTGCATCAACGTCCAGTTCAGGCTGGTCAGCATGATCGGCCATGCCAGGCGGACGATCCGCCCCGCCTCCGTCATCGTCTCTGCCCGGTTGTCCGACATGGCCGCCGTCGATAGACGGTCGCCATGCGGATCGGAATACTCACCGGCGGCGGCGACGTCCCGGGTCTCAACGCCTGCATCAGGTCGGCCGTTCTCTCGGCCGACGATCTCGGCTGGAACGTCATCGGTTTCCGCCGCGGCTGGGAAGGGGTGATGGCGATCGACCCCGGTGACCGAGACAGTATCGAGGCCAACAGCATTCAGCTCAGCCGCGAAGCGGTCCGCGGGATCGACCGCGAAGGCGGTACGATCCTCCATACCTCGCGGCGCGATCCGCGCACCGCCGAAGGCGGCGATCGCACCGCTCACGTTCTCGAGGTGATCGATGCGCTCGGCGTCGATGCGATGATCACGCTCGGCGGCGACGGAACCCTGCGTTTCTCCGCGCATCTCGCGGCGCAGGGCGTCCCGGTCATCTCCGTCCCCAAGACGATGGACAATGACGTCTACGGCACTGATTATTGCATCGGCTTCTCGACCGCCGTCAGCCGGTCAGTCGAGGCGATCAATGCCCTTCGAACCACGGTCGAGAGCCACGAACGGATTGGCGTCGTCGAATTGTTCGGGCGGCGGAGCGGGGAAACCGCCTTGCTTGCCGGCTTCCTCGCCCAGGTGGATCGGACGATCATCGCCGAGGTCCCTGCGGATCTCGACATATTGTTGCCGCTCCTCGCCGAGGACAAGGCCTCGAACCCTGCCCATTATGCGATGTGCGTCATCTCGGAAGGCGCGAGCATCAAGGGCGAAGCCGAAGACGACGACGACTTGAGCCGGTCGGCGATCGAGCGCTCCGACACCGGCATCGGCCACCGTCTGGGCCAGGCGATCGGCGCCCGCCTCCGTGAAGGGGTGGTCATCCAGGAACTCGCTTATCTGATGCGATCAGGCGAGCCCGACGCCATGGACCGGATGGTGGGTTTCGCTTTCGGCGGGCTCGCCATCCAGCTTCTGGAGCGCGGCGAAACCGCCAGGATGGTGACTCTCACCGACGGAAATTATGCCCATGTCCCGATCGACACCTTGCTTCACGGCCACAAGTCCGTCGACGTCAGCGCGCTCTACGACAAAGCGAGCTACCGGGCGCGCTTGATGCGGGTCGAGGGCATGCCCATGTTCCTTTACTAGAAGCCGTTGCGGTTCCGCGGGACGGCTGCTAGAGGCACCCGCCTGCCAGCGCCGGCCTCGAGCCGGCGGTTTCATGTGTGCGGTCGTGGCGGAACTGGTAGACGCGCAGCGTTGAGGTCGCTGTGGCCGAAAGGCCGTGGAAGTTCGAGTCTTCTCGACCGCACCAATGAACCAATCGCTGCGCTCCCTCAGGCGCAGCTAAGGAGCACAGCTCTTCACCGCCCGCTAGAGCCCGCTCCATCCCGCCGGCGGCGGCGATTCTCGACGCGTTTCAGGAATGATTCGGCGAAGCTTCCGAGCGAAGCTTCGAAGGCAGACCTCGCTCTCGCCAAGCGGTCCGGGCCGATAATAAATGGACGCCATCCCTTTCTGGATTCGGTCGATGAGCGCCGTATCCTCGGCATTGACCCGTCGGTTGATCCGCCAGTTGAGGTAACGCGCGGCCTTCATCTCGCGGCGATCGTCGGGAAGCGCGTAGCTGATCTCGCGAATCATCGTGGTCGTCGGCCCGACCGGAACGAAATGCATGAAATCGACCTGGTCCGGATAGATGTCGAAGGCGACGTTCGGCCAGAGCTTGAAATAGAGCCAGCTCCGACCTTGTCCCCGAGGCAGATGGTCGGAAGGCGGCAGCAGCTTCTGATACATAAGCTCCGACAGGTTGGACGACGGACGATCGACGAGATCGCCAGACATTCGATCGACATGCTCGCCGGCCTCGATCCGGTAAGCGTTGCCGAACAATCGGGTGAGCCCCGGATGAGCGACGGAGATGTGAAGCCCGTCCGAATAATTGTCCGCGACGTTCTTCCAGTTCACGTCGCGCGGCCTCATCGTCACCCGACCGATCGCCTTCAGCGATTCGAACCGGTGCGGCGCGATCTCCGGCTCGAACGGCGCCATCATCTCAGCGACCGTCGGACCGCCGCTCTCGAGACGAACGAAGACGAAGCCACGCCAGGTTTCGAGCTCGATCGGGGTCAGGCCGTGTGTCCCCCTGTCGAGACCGGGATAGTCGGATTGATGCGGTACTTTTATCAGTCGTCCGTCGTCGCCATAAGTCCAGGCATGATAGGGACAAGTCAGCCGGCGGCTGCAGCCCTCCTGACCGTCGACGAGACGCGAGCCGCGGTGACGGCAGACATTGGCAAAGGCGCGGATCTCGCCGTCGCCGCCGCGGATCACCAGCAGGCTCTCGTCGAGCAGCTCGAGCGTCCGCCACTGGCCCGGATAGGCAAGGTCGCTGGCATGGCAGACGATCTGCCATGAAGGCCGGATCAACCGGGCCATCTCGACACGAAAATATTCGGGGTCATGATAGACCCAGCCGGGGAGGCTCAGATCCTCTGCGCCGTCCGGCGCATCATGTACGAGGCGGACTATCTCCGACATCGTTCGAACCTAGCAGCAACGGCCTTCAAAGTCGCGCGAGACGACTTTGCCGCAAGCGGCCTCCTCTCGGTCCTCGCGTGGTTCTGAACTGCGCCGGATTGAACCTGTGAGGCGGATCCCCCACATCACTTTCATGGATCCCAAGGACATGCCCGACGAGGAATGGCGGCGACGCCTCTCGCCCGAACAATATCAGGTCTTGCGGCACGGCGGCACCGAGCGCGCCTTCACCGGCCTCTACGTGGATAATCACGACGAAGGCCGCTATCGCTGCGCCGGCTGCGGCGAGCCACTGTTCGACAGCGACACCAAGTTCGACAGCGGCAGCGGCTGGCCGAGTTTCACCAGTCCGGCCGATCGCCAGAAAGTCACGCTTCACGAGGATCGCCAGCACGGAATGGTTCGGACCGAAGTGCGCTGCGCCACATGCGGCGGCCATCTCGGCCATCTCTTCCCTGACGGCCCCGGACCGGAAGGGCTACGTTACTGCATCAATTCCGCGGCGCTCGATTTCGAGAAAGACGAGTAAGCCGCCGTTAAGGCGACCTCGCTTCTTCTTGCCGCCATGACTCCGCACCCCTATCGCTAGGCATTAATGGCCAGCGCCGTCCCTCCCTCCCGCTTTCGGCGAATCCTCGTCACCAGCCTGAAGATCGCCGCTTATTTGCTGGTGGTCGCTTTGGTGGCGCTTGGCGTGGCGGTGTCCGTCGCGGTCAGCCAGTTGCCGACCTATCCGGAGCTGATCCGGCGCGACGATCTCGGGCAGATGATCCGGGTTCGGGCCGCCGACGGCAGCGTCATCCATTCGATGGGTCCGAGCTTCGGGGAATGGCTCAGATACGACCAGATCCCGCCGATCATGCGCGATGCGATGGTGGCGGTCGAGGACCGGCGCTTTCGATCCCATCCGGGTGTCGATCCCGTCGGCATCGGCCGCGGCCTGTGGATCAGCGCCACTGACGGCGGGCGGGTGCGCGGCGTTTCGACGATCACCCAGCAGCTCGCCCGCAACATCTTCCTGACCAACGATCGCAGTTTCACCCGCAAGGTCCGCGAAGGGATATTGGCGCTCGCTCTGGAGTGGCGCTTTTCCAAGGACCAGATTCTCGAACTCTATCTCAACCGGGTCTATTTCGGTGGCGGCGCCTACGGAATCGACGCCGCCTCGAGGCGCTTTTTCGGCCATAGCGCCAACCAGCTGGGAATCGCCGAGGCCGCGATCATCGCCGGCCTGGTCAAGGCTCCGTCCAATTACTCGCCGACCGCCGACACCGATGCCGCCCGCGATCGCGCCAGCGTCGTCATCGACCTGATGGTCCGCAACGGCACCATCACCCAGCGCCAGGCGTCGGCATCGGATCCGGACGACGTCGAGCTGGTCCGGACGTCCGAACGCCAGAACAGTACGCGTTATTTCACCGACTGGGTCCTGCCTCAGCTCGACATGCTGATCGACGAGACCGTTCAGCCAATCGACGTCTGGACGACGCTCGATCTCCGGATGCAGGCAAGCGCCGACCGGGCGATCAACGCCCACACACCGCAGGGGGCCCAGGGTGCGCTGGTCTCCCTCGACCGTGACGGCGCCGTCCGCGCCATGGTCGGCGGCCGCGATTATGTCAGCTCGATCTACAATCGCGCGACCCAGGCCACGCGCCAGCCGGGATCGGCGTTCAAATTGTTCGTCTATCTCGCAGCGCTCGAAGCGGGCTACGAGCCGACCAGCGTCGTTGAGGATTCGCCGATCACGATTGGCGGCTGGAGCCCGCGCAACGACAGCGGGCGCTTCTCAGGCGCGGTGACACTTCGGCAGGCGCTCGCTTTCTCGATCAACACGGTGGCGGTCCGGCTCTCGCAGGATGTCGGAACGAGGACCGTGGCCGACATGGCCCAAAGGCTGGGAATAACGACCCGGATCAACACGAATCCGAGCATGGCATTGGGCACCTCCGAGGTCCGACTGATCGACATGACCCGCGCTTATGCGGCGATTTCCCGCGGCGGCGTGGCGGTCACGCCTTATGGAATCCGGCGGGTCACCACCGCGGACGGCACTTTGCTCTATCAGAACGAGCCTGATGAATCGCGGGTGCTGGTCGCGCCTTGGGTGGCCGCCCAGATGACCGATCTGCTGCAGGGCGTCGTCACCCATGGCTCGGGCCGCGGCGCCAATCTTGGCCGGCCCACTGCCGGCAAGACCGGCACGACCAGCTCCAACAAGGACGGCTGGTTCATCGGCTTCTCGAGCGGGATCACCACCGGCGTCTGGATGGGCCGCGACGATTCGCGGCGCCTCGCCGGACTGGCCGGTGGCCGCGCGCCCGCCCAGGCCTTCCATGATTACATGATCCGCGCCGTCGCCAATCGCCCCGCCGAACCGTTCGCAACCGAGGTGGCCTCGCCGGACTGGCAGACGGAGCCAGACGAAGATGTCTGGTTCGCGCCTCCCGACGATTCGCCCGCTTTCGTCGACGAGAATGGCAATCCGATCGGCCCCAGTGTCCCGCCGGAGAAGATCGCGCCCGACGAAAGCGGCGTAAGCGAGGAGCAGCCGAAGGAGGAAAGGCTCGACCGGGACTGGCTGGACCGGGCGATCAATCGGCCGCGTCCACCGGTTCGGGAACCGGCGCCGAGACGGCCGCCGGAGCCGGAACCGCGCGACCCGCCGCGCGGAGATCTGTTCAAGATCTGAAGTTCAGACGTGCCGGCCGACCCGATGCAGGGTCGCGCCCTCGCGCCGTAACCATAAGCGGGCCGGACGCGGATCCTCGCCCAGGAGCCCCTCGACGAGCCGATGAAATTCGCGACCGTGGTTGAGGTGGATCAGGTGCGCCACCTCATGAGCTACAGTCGCGCGCCGGACGAAGTCGGGCGCCATGATCAGTCGCCAGCTGTAGCGGATTGCGCCTTTGGCGGAGCAGCTGCCCCAGCGCGAAACCGGATCACCGATACCGGTCCGTTCGAGACGTGCGCCGGCCGTCTTCGCCAGATCCGCCGTCTCCTGGGCCAGGATCGCCTGAGCCTGGATCTTCAGCCAGCGCAGGACCCGCCCCTCCAGATTCTCGAGGGGGCCGCCAACGCGGAGACGATCGCCAACCAGTTCGATTCGGCGCGGCTTCGCCGCATCCCAGTCGATGAAGAGGCTTTCGCCACGGAAGGGGACCGTGCTTCCCGGGACGATGGGCGCAGCTTCGGGGATCTCCGCCAGCTGCGATTCGATCCAGTCGCGATGACCGGCGGCCCAAGCCAAGGCCTGACGTTGCGAGGTGCGTTTCGGCACGGTCAGCAATACTTCTCGGGTTCGTGGGTCCACCCGAAGCCGAAGCCGCCGCGCCCGCGGCGAGACGCGAACCGTCAGCGGGGTGCCGGCGAAATCGAGCTCAGAGCTCACGGTCGACGATATGATGTTCGAGTTGGCCGGCTTCGTCTTCGGTCACGGTCCAACCGCGCACCGATATACCCGCTTCGTGGACCGACTCCGGGTCGCCGCTGATCAGATAGTGCCAGTCGAACAATGGCCGGTTTTCGTGGCGCAGCCGATAGGCGCAGGTCGAAGGAAGCCAGTCCATCCGGGCGATGTTCGCCTGGCTCAGCCGGACGCAATCGGGGACATAAGCGCGGCGGTCCCGATAATCGCTGCACCGGCAACTCCTGCGATCGAGCAACCGGCAGGCGACGTTGGTTGGGAACAGCTCGCCCGTCATCTCGTCCTCGAGCTTGTGCAGGCAGCATTTGCCGCAGCCGTCGCACAAGGCCTCCCACTCCGCGCGGTTGAGCTCCGCCAGAGGCAGCTCCCAGAAAAGCGCCCTCAGCGCACCCATTTGTTCAACTCCGCGGCGACTCCGGCCGGACCCTCGTCATGGGGGATGATCGCGATCGGCTCGCCCTCGGGACCATAAAGGACAAAGAGGCGCATGTGGTCGACAAGATATTCTCCGCCGGGCGTCGCCGGCGGCTGCGCCTGATAGGTGATGGCGAAGGCGCGTGCTGTGCGGGCAATCTCGTCGGGACTTCCGGTTAGGCCGATCAGGCGAGGGTGAAAGGCGGCGACGTAGCGGCTCAACGCCTCGACCGTGTCCCGTTGCGGATCGACGGTGATGAAGATGGGCTGCACCTTTGCCGCTCTCTCGCCACTTTCGCCTTCGAACTGGCGAAGACCGGCGGAAAGGGTCTGCAGGTCGATTGGGCAGACGTCGGGACAATAAGAGTAACCGAAATAGATGAGGCGGTACTTGCCCGCGAAATCCGTGTCGCTGATCCGTTGCCCCTGGTGACTGGTGAGCGTGAACGGGCCGCCCATCGTTGCGCCCTTGAGCGGTGGATCGCCGGCCGGCTGGGCACAGCTCGAGAGCATCAAGGCAAGCATCGTGATCAGCAGGACGGACAGTCGGTTCATCGCTTTTTCGTTCATGACAGGGGCAGACTCGCTTTGCTAAAGCGAGTCAAGCAAGTCGGACCGAAGCGGGGGAATTCAAGATCATGGTGCGATTCAAGGTCAGGTTGCTCGTCGCTGCCCTGGTCGCCGCGGTGGCAGTTCCGGCCATCGCGCAAATGGGTTTTTCCGACGGCTACGCCTTCCTGAAGGCGGTCCGGGAGCGCGACGGAACGAAGGTGACGGCGGCGGTGACCAACCCCTCGTCCAATGTCATCGATCACCGGGAGTCGAGCACCGGCGACGGCGCTTTGCACATCCTCGTCAGGGGCCGCGACCTGACTTGGCTCAGATATTTGCTGGCTCACGACGCTCGCCCCGACCTTCAGAACAACGAGGGTACGACGCCGCTCTTGCTGGCGGCCCAAATCGGCTGGATTCCCGGCGCGGAGCAGTTGCTCGCTCGACGCGCCAATCCCAATCTCGCCAACAATCGTGGTGAAACGCCCTTGATCCTCGCGGTGCAGGGCCGGCATTTGCCGATGGTCCGGTTGCTGCTCAGCCACCGCGCTGATCCGAACCGCAGCGATTCACTCCAGGGTTATTCAGCGATCGATTATGCCCGGCGGGATCCCCGTTCGGCTCAGATCCTACGCGAGCTCGAGGCGCCAAGGCCAGCCACGGCAACACCCGCAACCCCGCCGGCAACCAGTTAATCAAGTCCGGCCAGGCCGGGATCCAGAGTACCTGCGAGCCTCAGCGCCGCTCTTCGGGCGAAGCGCAGGGTTTCGGCCTTTCGGCGGGCTGCGGCGAGCGGCCGGTAAGGCGCTTCGCGGACCACGTCCGCGTCGTAGCGGTCGGCAACGATCAGGCCGGCGCAATCGGGGCCCAGAGCGTCGCCCTCGAACGGGTCGAGCGAGAAGCCCGTCGGGACCGCCCAGAAGAAGCGATCGCAATAATCCAGATAGTCGCACCACTTGCGATCGCCGAGCAGGTCGGCGCGAGAGACCTTGATCTCGACTATAATGAGCTGACCCTTGGCATCGATCGCGAGCATGTCGGCGCGCCGACCATTGGGCAGCGGCACTTCGCACAAGGCGAAAAGGTCCCGTCTGAAGAACAAGCGGGCGATTCCGCGGGCGACGTCGCGCGCCACCATCGGGGCGTCGGAGAAGCAATCGAGCGAAAGCGAATCGGGCTGGGTGGCCATGACCCTAGCCTAGAATGAAACGTGAACGCGGAAAAGCGGGACTCGGTATCGGTCCCGCCTAGTGCTGCTGCAGCAATAAGAGGGCCCGTTCCCCGGGCAGCGAGGAACGGGCCGATATCGGGCGCGATGCCCGAAAGCGATTATCGATAGAAAACGTGGTTGCCGACGGTGGCGACCCGGGTGAGGCGCCAGCCGGGGTTGACCCGACGCGCATGGAAGAACAGGGCCCGCGGCGCCGCGCCGTCGGCGAGGTCACGAGTGGCGATCCGGGCGATGGCCACGGCCGTACGCCAATCGCGCGACGCGCGCGGCGGAACCGGGATCACCCCGCCGCGGACGAACGAGAACTGGCCGCGCTGGCGAACGACTCCGCACAAGGTCGAAGCGAACCGGCCGGATTCGGCCCGGTTGATGATGACCTCGGCGACGGTGAGCTGGCCGGTCAGCGGTTCGCCCTTGGATTCATAATAAACGGCGCGGGCAAGACACTCGGTCTCTTCGTTGGTGGTCTCGCTGCCCGCATAATCGGCGACCAATTGGGCCAGCGTGCGGCCGTCGCGCTCGTCGTCGGGTTCGACCGCCGCAGGCGCTTCTTCCTCGCTCGGAAGCGCGGGCGCAAAGGCATGAGTGATGACGGGAGCGGCGCCGTTTGGCTCGGCGGCCTGCTCCACCTGGCCGGTGGGGTTGAGACCCAGGTCCATCGCCGGAACGGCGAAAGAAGCATGCGCCGTGTAGGAGATGCCCGGAGTGGCCGGTGCTTCGGACGCCATTGTCGGATCGACGAATGACGTGAAAGCGAAAAAGGAGAAAGCGGCCGCGGCGAAGGCCACGGCGCGGAATTTGCGACGCATTGAAACTCTGTTCTTTGCGGTTGGCTTTCCGGGGCGGGCACGAAAGAAAGTTCGTCGCCCTGATCGCCACCCGACTCGCGTGGACACCCGCCAAATCGGCAATGGGCGGCCCCCGCTCAACGCTTGAAGTGCTGTTCCGGGGCTAGCGGGGCATCGTTCCGGGCGTCAACCGAACGCGTTCATTTCAGCGGCGAACCGTTCGGCTGATGCGATATCCAGTTCCAAAATCCATAAATCCGGGTCGAATTTTCTGCGGCGTTCGAGGAACGATCTCAACTCTTGTTCGTTTTCAATGAGTTGGCCTGATTCTCGCCACGAATAACTGCCATCCGCCTGGAGCAACCGTTCCAGAAAGCGCGGATTTGCGCCCTTTTCCAGCAATATGACGGCGACCGCGCCGGACGTCGTATCGCCTTTCGCAAGCACGACTCCGAATCCTCCCTCGGCCTCGGCGCGGCGAAGAAGCGCTCCCACCAGCACTGAACTGGCCAGACGAGCCTCCATCAGCCCGGCCGATAGCCCTCGAGGCCGGACAAGGCGATGTGAGACCGCATGAAGGTACCGGTTCCGCGCGCCGCCTCTTCGCCGTCTGGGAGTAGCAAGCGGGCCTCGCCGACGAAGACTCGCCTCTTGCCGCTGATCCATCGGCCCTCGGCGACGACCGGACCGCTCTTGATCGGACGAGTGAAGACGAGGTTGAAGGCGGTGGTGAGGAGGAAACGGTCGCTGACGAGCGAATTGCAGGCGTAGAACGCGGCATCGTCCATCATCTTGAAGTAAAGCGTCCCATGAGCGGCGCCGGCGGCATGGAAGATGCTGGGCTCGACCTCGAATCGGATCCGGGCGAACCCCGGTTCGGCGATCTCGATCTCCGAGCGAAACAAGGCGTTGACCGGGGCGGCACGATAGAGCGCCTCGAGCCCGCGGAAATGCGCTTTCTCTCCCGCCTCAGGCGGCATCGCGCGCTTCGACGCCGGCGAGGAGAGCGAACAACGCATCCTTGGAGCGGGCGCCTCGGAGCTTCGCGACGATCTGCCGATCGCGAAACGCGCGGCTGACGCTCGCGAGGGCCTTGAGATGATCGGCGCCGGCGTCGGGGGGCGAAAGCAGGAGGAAGACGAGGTCGACCGGAATGCCGTCGATGGCCTGGAAATCGATCGGCGTGTCGAGCCGCGCGAACAGACCGAAGACATGGTCCAGTCCTTCGATCCTGCCATGCGGGATCGCCGCTCCGCCGCCGAAGCCGGTCGAGCCCAGTTTCTCCCGTTCGTTGACGCTGCTGACGATCTGCTTGGCAGGAAGACCGGTGAGACGCGCCGCGCTCGCCGCCAGCTGCTGGAACAAGGCCTTCTTGTTGGCAGCATGGAGGCCGGCCTCCACCGCGTCGATCGACAGGATATCGCAAACATTCGTCATTGGGTGCACCGGTGGGAGCATGAAGCTCCCCTTGAAGAACTGGAAATTACAGGCTGCGCTCAGTCGCGCTGGGGTTCCACCCAGCCGATGGTGCCGTCGCCTCTTCGATAGACCATGTTGTAACGGCCTGTGCCACTGTTCTTGAACATCAGGGCGTTGGTGTTGCGAAGATCGAGGAGCATCACCGCGTCACTGACCGTCGCGGTTGGGACATCCACTCGGGTTTCGACGATGACGGGCGGATTGTCGACCACTTCCTCTTCTTCGGGGGGCGGCGCGAACACCGTGTAACCGGCCTCCACCGCCTCGGCCGCGGCTTCGGCATGAGATGCCTGGGCGTGTCGGTCCTTCAACCGGCGTTTATAGCGACGGAGCTGCTTTTCGATCCTGTCCGCCGCCTGATCGAAGGCGGGATGGGCCGCGGCCGCCGAGCCATGACCTTTCAGGACGACGCCTTGAGGAACGTGAGCGACGATGTCGCAGGTGAAGCTGTGGTCGTAAGGCCCCTTGCCAAAGGTCACCTGTGAGGAAATGGCTCGGGAGAAAAATTTCTGAGCAATCGCGTTGAGCCGCTCATCGACGTGAGAACGTAGCGCTTCGCCGGTTTCGATCTGATGACCGGACACCCGGATGTCCATCGCCTTCTCCAATATTGTTCGGGGCGCATTTGGGCGCGCCGGGCTCGCAGGTCAATCGCGGGCGAGCCGGTTCCAGATGGGATCCTTGATCCCGGCAAGAAAATCCATGTGCCTGGCAAGCTCCTCCACGCTCGGGCCATGCGGCCGAGGGGCGCGAATCGTTGCGGTAAGAACCGCGTCCCGCGAGACGGCTGTCGCCATTTCCGGCTCGACCTCGATCAATTCGGCAACAAGCGTGAGACCGATCTGACGTCCTCCGGTCAACTCGACATAGACCTGGGCGAGCAACTGGGCGTCGATCAGGGCGCCATGCTTGATTCGAAGCGAACGATCGACTCCGAAGCGTGTGCAAAGGGCATCGAGGCTGTGCTTGGCGCCCGGGAACTTCTGGCGCGCCAATACGAGCGTATCCACCATTCGCGAGTTGCAGACGGTCGGCCTCCCGCACGATCCCAGTTCGTGGTTGAGGAAGCCGAAATCGAAGCTCGCATTGTGTGCCACGAGCGGCGAATCACCGATGAATTCGAGGAGATCTTCGCAGCGCTCGGTGAATGCCGGCTTGTCCGACAAGAACCGGTCGGACAATCCGTGAACCGCCTCCGCCTCGCTCGGCATCGGTCGCCCGGGATTGAAATAAGCGTGAAACGTGCGGCCGGTCTCGACCCGGTTGAACATCTCGACGCAGCCGATTTCGACGAGCCTGTCTCCGCCTTGCGGGCTCAGGCCGGTGGTTTCGGTATCGAAGACGATTTCGCGCACGTCCGATTTATGAATCCTTGGCGGCCGAGAGGCAAGCAAGGATGCGGCGAACGGAAGCCCTTGTTTCGTCCATGGAACCACCGGTGGCGATCACGAAATCGGCCCGGGCGCGCTTCTCGGAATCCGGCAGCTGAAGAGCGAGGATCCGGTCGAGCTTCTCCGCGGTCATGCCAGGCCGGGCAAGCACCCGCGACCGCTGTACGTCGGCCGGTGCCGAGACCACGGCGACCTTGTCGACCAGGTTCCAGCCGCCTTTCTCGAACAACAAGGGAATATCCAGAACCACGATCGGCGCTTCGGAATGAGCCGCCAGAAACGAATCGCGCTCGCGGGCAACCGCAGGATGGATCAGCATTTCGAGCTGGCGCAATTTGTCAGGCTCGCCGAGCACGCGCTCCGCCAGAGTAACCCGATCGACGCCATTAATGTTGGTCGTGCCCGGGAAGGCCGCCTCGATGTCGGCCACGAGCGCCCCTTCCGGCCCCTGCAGCCGATGCACCACGTCATCGGCGTCGAACACCGGTACATTCTCGTCGGCAAACATCCGGGCAACCGTGGTCTTGCCCATGCCGATCGAACCGGTGAGACCGAGACGAAGCGTCATGACGTCAGTTGATCCCGCAGCAAGGAGGATTTCACCGGATCGGCTACCTTTCCGAAGAAGTGACCAAAAGCGAAGGCGGCCTGGCCGATAAGCATGTCCAGTCCCTCTATCGTCCTCAGTCCGCGGCTGCGCGCTTCCCGAAGGAGATCGGTTTCGGCGGGCGTATAGACCATGTCGAACACGGTGGCATCGGCCGCCATGCCCGAAAGATCGAGGTCGAGCTTCGGCTGCCCAGCCATTCCGAGCGGACTTGCATTGATCAGCATATCGCCTTCCGGCCGACCGCCGAGCGTGATCGCTTCGCCGGCCAGACCGAACTCCGCGAGCAAGGCAAAGGCCCGGTCGGGCGAGCGGCTGACCAGATCGACCTGGTCAATCCCCATCCGCCGCATTTCCTCGAGTGCCGCTCGGGCCGCCCCGCCCGTGCCGATGATTGTCGCTCTTTCTGGGCGAACTCCGGCCCGGTCCAGCAAGGCGCGAATGGCCTGCCAGTCGGTATTCGCGCCGACCAGTCGACCACCATCATTGAAGATCAGGTTGAGCGCCCCGATCCGCCTTGTTGTCTCGTCGAAATCGTCCACAAGAGCCATGGCCGCCTGCTTGAGCGGCATCGTCAGGTTGCATCCACGCCATTGCGGATCGCTTCGGCGGCCGTGCAGGAAATCCTGCAATCCGTCGATGCTCACTCTGACCGCGTCGTATCGGCCAGGAACGCCAAGACAATCGAGCCAGAACCGGTGAAGCAAGGGTGATTTGGAATGACCAATCGGATCGCCGATCACTTCCGCATAAGGCGTCATCAGCTGTGCAGCAGGCCTTGCTCGCGAAGGAAAGCGAGCAAAGGCAATAATGGCAGGCCCAGAATGGCGAAGTGACTGCCGTCGATGCGCTCGAACAACTGAACGCCGGGTCCCTCGATTCGATAAGCGCCGACATTCCAGCGGACATGGGCATATTCCCGCTCGAGATAATCGTCGAGAAACGCCTCGCCGAGAGGACGCATGCGAAGCTCAACGCTTTCGGTGCATCCCCACAGGCGCTCGCCGCCGCGGACGATGACGGCGGCAGAATGGAGCCAGTGAGTTCTTCCGGCGAGCATCAGAAGCTGCTCGCGCGCCTCGCCTTGCGAGCCAGGCTTGTTGAGAAGGCCGCCGTCCGGCAATTCCAGGGTCTGGTCGGCACCAAGGACCAACGCAGACGATGGGGCCGGTGCATTGTTCGCCTTCAACTCGGCCAGCATTTCCGCAAGGTCGCGCGGCTCGAAGCCCGCTGCGAGGAGCCCTTGCTTCGCTTGCTCCTCGTCAAGTTCGCAAGTGACGGTCTCGAACTCCACCCCGGCGGCTTCCAGCAGGTGCCGCCGCGTGGCGCTCCTGGACGCCAGCAACAAAGGCGACCGCGGGGAGGTCGTAGTGGTCACGCCGGCGCCTGCTCTATCCGCTCGGCGCAGAGCTTGACGATCGCCAAGGCGGTTTCCTCGATCGATCTTCGAGTCACATCGATGACCGGCCAACCATGGTCGGCGAACAAGCGGCGCGCAAAGGCGAGCTCGGCATTGACTGCCTCGGCGTCGACATAATCCGTTTCCGGCGCCTGGTTCAGCGAGAGCAGACGGTTGCGGCGGATCTGGATCAGGCGGTCGGGATTAGTCGTGAGACCGACAATTAAGGGATGTTTGAGATGGAAGAGGTTTGACGGCGGAGGAGATTCCGGGACCAGAGGGATATTGGCGACCTTGTAGCCGCGATTGGCGAGGTAGATGCTGGTCGGAGTCTTCGAGGTGCGTGAGACGCCGGCGAGGACGATATCCGCCTCCTCCCAATTCTCCGGCATTATCCCGTCGTCATGGGCGATGGTGAACTGGATGGCGTCGACGCGGGCGAAATAGGCGGCATCGAGTGCGTGCTGACGTCCTGCCCTTCCCTTGGCCTGTTCGCCGCTGATCGCCGCCAGCGCATCGATAACCGGATCGAGCACCGAAACCGCATGGATACCGCGGCGGCGGCACTTCTGCTCGAGTTCCCGGCGAATCAAGGGATTCACGACCGTGTATAGGACCAGGCCAGGGCGGCGCTCGACATCGTCGAGCACACGGTCGAGATGACCCTCGGATCTCACCATCGGCCACAAATGCCGAAGCGCCTCCACGGTATCGAACTGGGCGAGACAGGCCTTCGCCACCATGTCCAGCGTCTCGCCGGTGGAATCGGACAACAAATGGAGATGGAGCTGCTTCAACGGCGAACTTTCAACAATCGGGGCTCCGGTCGAACGGTTCAGGAGAGACTGGCGCCTGCGTGCAAAGGCTGCGCTTTGAGCCTGTGGACAAATATGGGGAAATCGCTAGCGGAACCCTGAGCACGACATCAAGGACAGGATTCGTCCCGAGTCGTCGCGACATCATCCACAACTCCGCGAACAGTGCATGATTTTCGCCCCCAGTCTGTGGATCGCGGGGATCACTGCCGCGACTCCGCGGAATCCTGCGGGCCTGCGCACGTCAAGCTGTTGGCAAAATTTGTGCGAGCCAATAAACCCCGCAGTCCGGCCTTCTACTAACCTCAACAGACTCTCTTAGAATCTAAATATATAAGAGAAGAGAGCGGAGCCCTTGCCTCTCATGTCCGCCGTCGAAAAGCCGTTACTGACCGTCCTGAATGGCGGAAAACCGCGGAAAACGCCGATCTGGATGATGCGCCAGGCCGGCCGCTATCTGCCCGAATACCGGGCGCTGCGGACGGCGAAGGGCGGCTTCCTCGAGCTCGTCTACGATCCGGAGGCGGCCGCGGAGATCACGCTTCAGCCGATCCGGCGCTTCGGCTTCGACGGCGCGATCTTGTTCTCGGACATCCTGATCGTGCCTTATGCCCTCGGCCAGGATCTGCGCTTCGAGGCCGGGGAAGGACCCCGTCTCTCGCCGGCCCTGATCGATGCCGCCTTCGGCTCGCTCGAGCGCGCAGAGGCCCGGTTGGAACCCATTTACCGAACTGTGGAGAAAGTTCGCTCCGGTCTTCCTCAGGAAACCACCCTTCTGGGTTTCGCCGGCAGTCCATGGACGGTAGCGACTTACATGATCGCCGGTCAGGGCAGCCGCGATCAGGCCGATGCCCGTGTCTTTGCTTATCGAGATCCGGCGGCCTTTGCCGAGATCATCGGAGCGATCGCCGACATGACGGTCGACTATCTTTCCGGGCAGATTCGGGCGGGTGTCGAAGCCGTTCAATTGTTCGACAGCTGGGCGGGGAGTCTCGCTCCAGCGCAATTCGAGCAATGGGTGATCGCGCCGAACGCCCGAATCGTCGCCGGGTTGAAAGCGCGACATCCGGAGGTGCCGGTGATCGGCTTTCCAAAGGGCGCCGGCGCCAAGCTGGCCGCTTACGCCGTCGAGACGGGCGTAGACGCGATCGGGCTCGACGAAACTATTGACCCTGCCTGGGCGGTCGAGGCGCTGCCGGCGGATTTGCCGGTTCAGGGCAACCTGGATCCCCTGGCCTTGCTGGCCGGAGGCCGGGCGCTTGAAAGCGCCGTGAGTCACATCCTATCTGTGTTCGAGGGGAGGCCCCACATCTTCAACCTCGGCCACGGGATCATCAAGGAAACGCCGATTGCCCATGTCGAGCGATTGCTCGAACTGGTGCGCGATCCTTCCCGGAGGCCGGATTGACCGGCGCATTGGAGTCCGCCCTGACCGACACCTATCTCTGGCTCAAGGCCGGCCACGTCATTTTCGTGATCTTCTGGATCGCGGGTCTGTTCATGCTGCCGCGTTTCTACGTCTACCATCAGGAAGCGACCCCCGGGTCGCCGGAAGAGCAAAGGTGGATCGAGCGCGAACGCAAGCTTCGCCATATCATCATCACGCCGGCGATGATTCTGGTCTGGATCCTCGGACTATCGCTTGCCTGGGTGACCGACGCCTTCGAACAGGGCTGGTTTCTGGCCAAGTTCGCGATCGTCTTCGCCTTGTCGGCTTATCATGGCTGGATGGTCGGTTACGGCAAGAAGCTTGCCGCGGGCGCCCGCCCGGTCAGCGGCAAGGCGCTTCGACTGATGAACGAGCTACCCGGCATCGCCGTTGTCCTCGTCGTCGTGCTGGTGATCGTCCGGCCGTTCTGAAACGCGCTTGCTTGACTCGAATTGGGGCGGAGCATAACGGCCTTTAGGTCGTTGGCCTGCCGTCCGCGCGGGTGTTCAAGCATTCCCTCCTGTTTTTCCGTGAGCACTCCCGCCCGGAATCCGCATCCCACAGAGAAATCCTGATGCATCTTAATGATCTAAAACAGAAAACACCGGCCGAATTGGTCGCGATGGCAGAAGAGCTCGGAGTCGAGGGCGCATCCACGCTGCGCAAGCAGGAGCTGATGTTCTCGATCCTCAAGGTCCGGGCCGAAGGCGGCAATGAAATCATGGGCCAGGGGACCATCGAGGTCCTCCAGGACGGTTTCGGCTTTCTTCGTTCGGCGGACTCCAATTATCTCGCCGGTCCGGACGACATCTACGTCTCTCCCAACCAGGTCCGCAAATTCGGGCTGAGGACCGGCGACACGGTCGAAGGCGAGATTCGCGGCCCGAAGGACGGCGAGCGCTATTTTTCGCTCGTACGCGTCTCCCAGGTCAATTTCGACGATCCCGACGCCGTCCGCCACCGGGTCAATTTCGACAACCTCACTCCGCTTTATCCGGACGAGAAGCTGACTCTCGACAGCGCCGATCCCACGGTGAAGGACAAATCGGCGCGGGTGATCGACATCATCTCGCCCCAGGGCAAGGGTCAGAGGGCGCTGATCGTTGCTCCGCCGAGGACAGGCAAGACCGTCCTCCTCCAGAACATCGCGCGGGCGATCACCGACAATCATCCCGAGGTCTTCCTGATCGTGCTCCTGATCGACGAGCGGCCGGAGGAAGTGACCGACATGCAGCGCTCGGTGAAGGGCGAGGTCATCTCTTCGACCTTCGACGAGCCTGCCAGCCGCCACGTTCAGGTCGCCGAGATGGTGATCGAGAAGGCGAAGCGCCTGGTCGAGCACAAGAAGGACGTCGTCATCCTGCTCGATTCGATCACCCGACTGGGCCGGGCCTACAACACGGTGGTGCCGAGTTCGGGCAAGGTTCTGACCGGTGGTGTCGACGCCAACGCGCTGCAGCGGCCCAAGAGATTCTTCGGCGCCGCCCGCAATATCGAGGAAGGCGGCTCGCTCTCGATCATCGCTACGGCTCTGATCGACACGGGCTCCAAGATGGACGAGGTCATCTTCGAGGAGTTCAAGGGCACCGGCAATTCCGAGATCGTCCTCGACCGCAAGGTCTCCGACAAGCGGATCTTCCCGTCGCTCGATGTCGGCAAGTCGGGCACCCGCAAGGAAGAGCTGCTTGTCGATCAGGCCAAATTGTCGAAGATGTGGGTGCTTCGTCGCATCCTCATGCAGATGGGCACCGTCGATGCGATGCAGTTCCTTCTCGACAAGATGAAGGACGCCAAGTCGAACGAGGATTTCTTCGCCTCGATGAACCAGTAAGGGCAAAGGGCGTTCGTCGATGATGCTCGAGATCCTCAGCAACCTGTCCGCGACCGCGGGCGGAATCGGCGGCATCTGGAACGCCATCGTTCACGATTTCTCGAACATCACCGAGCCGGCCGCTTTGGCGGCATTCGGCCAGGTGCTGATGATCGACATCATGCTCGCCGGCGACAATGCCATCGTCGTCGGCGCCCTGGCCGCCGGCCTGCCGGCCGATCAGCGCAAGAAGGTCATCCTGATCGGCATCATCGCCGCTCTGGTGCTGAGGATCTTCTTCGCGCTCCTCGTCACCCAATTGATGCAGATCGTCGGCCTCATCCTGGCCGGCGGCATCCTGCTCTTGTGGGTTTCGTGGAAGATGTATCGCGAGATCCGCCATTCCGGTGAGTCCGGCGGGTCGGCCGAGATCGAGGGCGACGAGCATAGCGGCCTGAGACCCGCCAAGAGCTTCGCTGGCGCCGCCTGGGCGGTCGCGCTCGCCGACGTGTCGATGAGCCTCGACAACGTCCTGGCGGTCGCCGGAGCGGCCAAGGACCATCCCGGCATCCTGATGATCGGCCTGGTGCTTTCGGTGGCGCTGATGGGCCTCGCCGCCAACGTCATCGCCAAATATATCGACCGCTATCGCTGGATCGCCTGGATCGGCCTGATCGTCATCCTCTGGGTGGCCGGCAAGATGATCTACGAAGGTTTCGTCGACCACGAAGTCGGCGTTCTTCAATATTTGTGGCCGGAGGCGGTCGAAGGCCGCTGACGGCGCCGCAATCGGTGATCCGGCGGCGCCACAAGTTCGCATTCGTGTCGCCGGTACGTTGCAGCCTAAGCCAGGTGCTCCGCGAAAAAGGCTTCGGTTCGCTCGTCAGCCTGCTTCGCCGATTGCTCGGAGCGTCTCTTGCCCATCTCGGCTGCAAAGCCGTGATCCTCGCCGGGATAATCGTGGATCGTCACCCTTGGGTGGCCGTCGAGGCCTTCATGGATCGCCTTCTGCTTATCCTTCGGCACGAAGTGGTCGTCGCCGGCAATGTGCAGCAGCAAGGGGCGGGCGATCGCATTTTTCTCGTGCAGCAGATTGTCCAGGCCGACGCCGTAATAGCCCACGCTCGCGTCCACGTCGGTCCGGGTTGACGTCATGAAGGCAAGACGCCCGCCAAGGCAGTAGCCGACGGCGCCTACCTTTGCGCCCCCGGGTAGCCGCCGCCGCGCTTCGCGGATCACTGCCTCGATGTCGCTGACGCCCTTGTCCTGATCGAAGCGCTGCATCAGGCCGAGCGCCCGCTGAAACTGTTCGGGCACGTCCGGATCGAGCTCCACTCCGGGTTCGATGCGCCAGAACAGATCGGGGGCCAGCGCGAGATAGCCAAGGCTCGCCCAATGATCGCATTTGCGTCTGATCCCTTCATTGACGCCGAATATCTCCTGGATGACGATGATCGCGCCGCGCGGATCGCCTTCCGGCTCCGCCAGGTAGGCCTCGAAGCTTTCTTCGCCTTCAAGCGTCGGCACGTCGATCATCGGCTTTTCCTCCTGCACTTGCGAAGCGTCCGACTATAGCCATAGAGGCGGCAGCGCCCAACAGCCGGAGAATGACGATGAAAGTCACGGTCGACGTGGATTGCACGCCCGAGGAGGCGCGCCGCTTTCTCGGTCTTCCGGACCTGAGTGCGGTTCATTCCGCTTATATCGAGAAAATGCAGAAAGCGGTGAGCGAAGGGCCTTCGCCAGAGATGTACGCCGACATGATGAAGGCGTGGGGCCCGATGAACGAAGCCGGGCTCAGTCTGTGGCGGCAGATGTTCGAGCAGATGAGCGGAAAGCCGCAAAGCTGAACGACACGATCTTCGCCTTGTCGTCGGGGCCGCCGCCGGCGGCGATCGGCCTGGTGCGGATCAGCGGCCCCGAGGCGGATTCGGCCCTCGAGATCCTGACCGGGCGGCTTCCGGAGCCGCGAATCGCGACCCTTGCCGGCCTGCGCTGGAACGGCGAGCTGCTCGACCACGCTTTGGTGTTGCGCTTCCCGGCGCCGAACAGTGCCACCGGCGAGAATGTCGCCGAGCTCCATCTTCACGGCGGCCGTTCCGTCGTCGCGGCCGTTCTGGCCGCACTCGGGCAGATCGACGGCCTTCGACCCGCAATGCCGGGTGAGTTCACCCGCCGCGCCTTCGAGCACGGCCGGATCGATCTCGCCGAGGCCGAGGGTCTGGCAGACCTGCTGGAAGCGGAAACCGACTCCCAGCGCCGCAACGCCCTTCTTCTTGCCGGCGGCGAATTGAGCCGGCAGGTGGAACGCTGGCGCCGGCAGGTGCTCGGCCTGGCGGCCCAGGTCGAAGCCGCTCTCGATTTTTCCGACGAGGATGATGTTGCCCCTTTATCCGAGGCGTTCACGGGCGAACTGGACGGCTTGCGCGAGGAAATTCGAGGCTGGCTTCGCCGGCCGTCGGCGGAACGGCTCAAGGACGGTGTCCGAGTTGTCATCGCTGGGCCACCCAATGCTGGAAAGTCAAGCCTTCTCAACGCGTTAACAGGTAGGGACGCGGCGATTATCGCGGCCACGCCGGGAACGACTCGAGATGTCATCGAGCTACCGATCGCGCTGGAGGGAATTCCATTCCTATTGGCCGACACGGCGGGGCTTCGCGACGCCGACGATGAGGTCGAATCCTTGGGTATTGCGAAGGCACGAACCATGGCCGAGTCGGCGGACCTCGTATTGTGGCTTGGCGACCCCGCTTCCGCGCCGGCCCGAGCGGTCCGGGTTCACCCGAAGTCCGATCTTGGTCCGGCAGACGGAGATGTGGATATAGAATTATCATCGCGGACGGGAGCGGGTCTCGACAAGCTCGTCCGACTGTTGATTCAGCATTCAGGTAAATATCTGAATGCGGAAGCCGAGGTCGCGCTGAACGCGCGCCAACGTCGACATCTCCAAATTCTCGCGTCAGCCCTCGACGACGCCTCGACCCAATCCGATCTGTTGATAGTCGCGGAGGATCTCCGCCGTTCGCTATTGACCTTGGACAGCATAACGGGCCGCGCGGGTGTTGAGGACATGCTCGACGCACTGTTTGGTCGATTCTGCATCGGCAAATAGTTGTTCCACGTGGAACAACGCCCTAAATCCTCTCAGTGACACTGACATTCGATATTGCCGTCGTCGGCGGAGGGCATGCCGGAACGGAGGCTGCGGCCGCTGCGGCTAGGATGGGCGCGTCTGTCGCTCTGGTGAGCTTCGATCCTGAACAGATCGGAACGATGTCCTGCAATCCGGCGATGGGCGGACTGGGGAAAGGGCATCTGATCCGCGAGGTCGACGCCTTTGACGGCCTGATCGGGCGCGCTTCTGACTCGGCCGCCATTCACCACCGGATGCTCAATGCCAGCAAGGGCGCGGCCGTCCGCGGGCCGCGGATCCAGGCCGACCGACTTTTGTACCGTCGGGCGATCCAGGACCTGATCGCGAAACAGCCGGGCTTGGATGTGGTGGCGGGTGAGGTCACAGCACTTACCTTGGAAGGCCGCAAGGTCACCGGCTTGCTGCTCGGCGACGGTCGACGTTTGCAGGCGGGTGCGGTCATCCTGGCGACCGGCACCTTTCTTGGCGGCAAGCTCCATTTCGGTATGGAAGGCCGCGCCGGCGGCCGAGTTGGCGAGCGGGCGGCAACGGAACTGGCCTTCCAGCTTCGGGCGCTCGAGCTGCCGCTGGCGCGGTTGAAGACGGGGACTCCGCCGCGGCTCGACGGTCGCACGATCGACTGGGCGGGGCTGGAGCGGCAGCCGTCCGACGACGGCGGGTGGACGATGTCGCCGATGACTCCTAGTCGACGTCAGCCGCAGCTTTTCTGCGCCATCACCCGGACCAACGCGCGTACTCATGAGATCATCCGATCCAATCTCGACCGCTCGCCACTGTTTGCGGGCGAGATACAGGGCGTCGGGCCCCGTTATTGTCCTTCGATCGAAGACAAGGTTCATCGCTTCGCGGATCGGGATGGGCACCAGGTCTTTCTCGAGCCGGAAGGACTGGACGATCCGCTCGTCTATCCGAACGGGATCTCCACCTCGCTTCCGGCTGACGTCCAGCTTGCGATGGTCCGGACGATGCCGGGGCTCGAGCGCGCCGAGATCGCGCAGCCGGGTTACGCGGTCGAATATGATCATGTGGATCCGCGCATCCTCGAGCCCACTTTGGCGGTGCGGGACGTCGAAGGCCTCTATCTGGCTGGACAAATCAACGGCACGACCGGTTATGAGGAGGCTGCGGCTCAGGGCCTGGTCGCCGGCTTGAACGCCGCCGCCTGGGTAGCCGGCTCGGCTTCGATCCTCTTCGACCGGAGCCAATCCTATATCGGCGTGATGGTCGACGACCTCGTGCTTCAGGGCGTGACCGAACCGTATCGCATGCTCACGGCACGGGCCGAGTATCGGCTGCGCTTGCGTGCCGACAATGCCGAGGCGCGTCTTACTCCCAAGGCGATCGCAGCCGGATGCGTGTCGGGCGAGCGTCAGAAGCATTTCGCATCCGCCTTGGCGGAGCGGGAGCGGATCGAGGTGCTGCTGAGCAATCGGCAAGCCGCCGCGGATCTGAAGCGCGCAGGCGCCTCGGTCCGCGACGACGGTGTTAGGCGGACGCTCCGGGAGTGGCTCCGGTTTCCGGAGGTCGGTGCGACGGAGCTGACTCGACTGATCCCGGAGTTAGAGTCGTTTCGTCGGGACCGGCTGGAGGAGGCCGTTCAGGACCATCGTTATGCCCCTTATGTCGAGCGCCAGGAGGCCGAAATTTCACGGGTCCAGGCGGACGAGAGGCTGCGCATTCCCGATGACCTGGAGTATTCCGGCATTTCGGGGCTTTCAAACGAGATGATCGAGCGACTCACGCGCGCCCGCCCCTCCACGCTCGGGGCGGCCGGGCGAATTCGTGGGATCACGCCCGCGGCTCTGGCCGCAATCCTGGTTCACGCCCGGCGCAAGGCCGCCTGATGGAGGAAGCCAAGGCCCGAGATTTGCTTGGTCGTCAATTCGATGTTCCACGTGAAACAATGGCGAAGCTCGATCGCTTCGAGGCACTCCTTCGCGAGGCAAACCAGTCCCAGAACCTCGTCGCCGCCAACAGCCTCGATCATTTGTGGCAGCGCCATTTTCTCGATTCGGCGCAGTTGATTCGCTTCGTCCCTTCTCCGCAAGCCAGCTGGGTCGACCTGGGTAGCGGCGCCGGATTTCCCGGCCTCGTCATCGCGCTTCTCCACAGCGGGCCCGTCGTCCTTGTCGAGGAGCGCCGTCTGCGTGTGGAATTCCTCCGCGCGACGGCAGAGTCGCTAGCCGTCCCAGTGGAGATCATCGGCACCAAGGTGGAAAGGATCGACCCTCGGCCGTTCGACGTGATCAGCGCCCGAGCCTTCGCTCCATTGGGCCGTCTGCTCGACTTAGGCACACGCTTTTCCACAGCAAAGACTCGTTGGGTGCTTCCGAAAGGCCGAAATGCCCAGTCGGAACTGGAAGCGTTGGAATCTTCGTGGCAGGGTGATTTCCGGCTCGAGCACAGCCTGACTGACGCGGAGGCGCAGATCGTCGTCGCCGAAGGCGTGAAGCGAGGGGGCAAGAGGAAAAGCCGATGATCCGGATTGCGGTCGCGAACCAGAAGGGTGGAGTCGGCAAGACGACGACCGCCATCAACCTCGCGACCGGATTGGCTGCGACCGGAATGCGGGTGCTGCTGATCGATCTCGATCCCCAAGGCAATGCCTCGACGGGTCTGGGTATCCCGCACGCGCTGCGCGACCATTCCAGCTATGAATTGCTTACCGGCCAATGCAGTCTCGAGGATGCGGTCGTGCCAACCAAGGTGCCCCGCCTGGACATCGTCCCGGCCAAGGTGGACCTTTCCGGAGCCGAGATTGAACTTATTGAATATGAAGGAAGAACTCACCGCCTGGACCGGGCCCTCGAAGGCCTGGCGGACGCGCGCTGGGATGTCTGCCTGATCGATTGCCCGCCCTCCCTGGGGCTGCTGACGGTCAACGCTTTGATCGCCGCCAATTCGATCCTGGTGCCGCTTCAGACCGAATTCTTCGCTCTGGAGGGCCTGAGCCAGCTGCTGCAGACGGTCGAGCGGATCCGCGCCCGGTTCAACCCGGAGTTGTCGATCCTGGGAGTCGCGCTGACCATGTACGATCGGCGGAACAATCTGTCGTCGCAGGTTGCCGATGACGTTCGCGCCTGCCTTGGCGACGTCGTTTTCGACACCGTCATTCCCCGCAACGTGAGGCTGTCGGAGGCCCCGAGTCACGGCGTGCCGGCCTTGATCTACGATCATCGCTGTCCAGGCTCGGAGGCCTATATGGCGTTGGCACGTGAGCTGATCCGGCGGCTCCCGAAGCAGAAGGCGGAGGCGGCATGACCGATTCGGGTCTTCCCAGAAAACGTCCGTCGGGCCTCGGTCGTGGCCTCTCTTCCCTTCTCGGCGAAGTCGCTCAGGAGGCGCCGGTAGACGGTGCCGCCGGTGCCCGCAGTGGGTCGGTTCAGATGATTCCGGTTGCGGGCATCGAGCCGCATCCCGGCCAGCCGCGGCGGATCTTCCAGGAAGAGGCGCTCGCCGAACTGGCTCTGTCGATCCAGGCCCGCGGCGTCATCCAGCCGATCGTCGTTCGTCCGCACGGTCACCGTTTCCAGATCGTCGCCGGCGAGCGGCGGTGGCGCGCGGCGCAACGGGCGCGGCTTCACGAAATACCGGCCATCGTCCGCGATTTCTCGGATGAGGAAACGCTCGAAGTCGCTCTGATCGAGAACATTCAGCGGCAGGACCTGAATGCGATCGAGGAGGCGCAAGCTTATAAGAGGCTCGTCGACGATTTCTCGCACACTCAGGAAGAGCTCGGGAAGATCGTCCACAAGTCGCGGAGTCATGTGGCCAACCTCTTGAGATTGCTTGACCTTCCCGCGAAGGTCCAGGTGATGGTCGGGGCGGGCGAGCTGACGATGGGGCATGCGCGCGCCTTGATCACCGCGTCCGATCCCGAAGCTCTGGCGGAGGAGGTGGTTCGTCGCGGCCTTTCGGTTCGAGAGACCGAGCAACTGGCCCGCGGCGAAAAGCCTGTCCGGCAGCGGCCACTGCCGATCGGCTATCGCGGCGCCAGTGCCGACATCGCAGCGCTCGAACGCCAGTTGGGCGATCTGCTGGGTCTGCGGGTGGGCATCAAGCATAGCCCCAAGGGCGGCAGCGTGACTCTGTCTTATTCCAGCCTCGACCAGCTCGACATGATCTGTCAGCGGCTCAGCGGCGACAAGTTCTAGCCATAGCTAGCGGCGCCTCGCCGCCTGCCGGCAGATGGCGAACAATTCCTCGTCGGCGGCGAGCGGGCCCAGCCCGCCCGATGCCTTGACCTGCCGCTCGGCCTCGACGAGCCGGCTGACGGCTTTGGCGATCAGATCGCCACGCCACTGCGCCAATTGACGCCCGACCGAGCCCTTTTCTTTCCAGAACAATGACTTCCCGGCTGACGCCATGACTGCAGCCGGGCTGTTGCCCTGCTCCACCTCCGCCCTCAGCTTGGCGAGAAGGGCCATCCGGCGAAGCATGGCCCGGATCAGGCTGATACCTTCGACCCCCTCCGACCGAAGCCGCACCAGCTCCGCCTCCACCGCCGCGGCGTCCCCGCCGGCAACGCTGTCGACGAGCCGGCTGAGATCGCCTTCATCGGTGCCGGCGCCGACCAGATCGACCGCCTCGTGGGTGAGTGGCTTCGGCGCCTCCGCCGAGGCGTCGAGGTACAAAGCGTATTTGGCGAGTTCCTGGTCGATCACCGAACGGTTGCCGCCGCAGGCGTCGGCGATCCGGCGGGCGACGTCGCGCTGGACGTCCAGGCCGAAGGCCGGCGCCTTGTCGAGAACCAGCTGATCGGCCTTGCCGCCGTCAGGGACATAGCTGGCGAAGGCGACGGCCGCGGGCGAATCCGCTGCCGCTTTCAGCAACTTGGAGGTCTTCTTGAGATCCCCGGCCAGGACGACCACCGGATTACCGGCCACTTCGGCCTGTAGCAAAGCCTCCACCGCCGGCAGAATCTCGTCGCCGGCACGCTCGACGAGGATGTAACGTGGCCCACCGAACATCGAGATGGCGGCCGCTTCGTCGGCCAGTCGCGCCGGATCGCCCTTCACGTCGGCGGCGGCAAGATCCACGCGTTCGGAATCCGGGCCGACGGCAGCAGCTACCTTGGCTAGGAGAGCCCGCGACCCGGCTTCGTCGGGGCCGTAGAAAAGGAACAATCGGGTCTGCGGCGCCAAGGTGAGCGCCCGCGCGAGCTGCGGCGCCTTGACGATCACCGTTCCGGGCCGGTGCGCGCCGCGTACAGGGCCAGGCGGGAGACGATCTGGTCGGCAATCTCGACCGCCAGCCGCTCAAGCGCCGTCTGCTCGGCGGCGACCGTCGCATATTCGGAAGAGACGACGTCGATGCCGGAATCGGAGCCCGCCGTCGCGTCGAGCACCACCGTGCCGCGTTCCGCCTCGACCAGGCGATAGCGCGCGCGCAAGGTGCGCCGCTGGCGGGTGACGCTATTGTCGGCGCGAATGCCGTAGCCGGTAATATCGTCGTCGAGCTCGACCTCGAGCCGGTAGACCGGCGCCGAGCCGCCCATGCTGAGCCGATCCTCAAGCGCGGTTCGAACCAGCCAGCCGGCGCGCCCGTCGATCGGCGCAACCTGCACCGACTGGAGCGATCGCGCGACGTGGCCAGAGCCGCCGCCTGCATAAAGGGGTCGCAATGTGCAGCCGGAGAGCCCCAACGCCAGGCAAAGAAGGGCCGGGATGAGCTTCATCCGACGACGTTCACGAGCCGGTCCGGAACGACGATGATCTTTCGGGTCGGCCGGCCTTCAAGCGCGCGAGTCACCTTTTCCGAGGCGAGCGCCATTTCTTCGAGGGCCTCTCGGGCAGTGCCTCGCGGCGCGGTGAGGGTGTCCCTCAGCTTGCCGTTCACCTGAACCGCGATCGTCACTTCCTCCTCGACCAGCAGCGCCTGATCGGCTTCAGGCCAGGCAGCATCGGCGATCAGTCCGGGGCGGCCGGCTGCCGCCCAGGCTTCCTCGGCCACGTGCGGGACCATTGGCGCGACCAGCCGCGCCAGCGTCTCGACGGCTTCGTCGCGCGTGGCGGAAGGCTCTGATTTCTCGATCGCGTTGGCGAGTTCGTAGACGTTGGCGACCGCCTTGTTGAAGGCGAGCGTCTCGATATTGCTCCCGATCGACGCAATCATCTGGTGAAGCTTGCGCTTCAGGGCGGGATCCTCGCCGCTTCCCGAGGCGGGCTCCGAAGCCAGGCGCCATAGGCGCTGGATGAAGCGCCACGCCCCGTTGATCCCTTCCTCGCTCCATTCCAGGTCCCGCTCCGGCGGGCTGTCGGAAAGCATGAACCAGCGGACGGCGTCGGCGCCGAACTGGTCGACGATCGGTTCGGGGTCGACCGTATTCTTCTTCGACTTGGACATTTTCTCGACCCGGCCGCTCGTCACCGGCCCGTCATGCGCCTCCGCTTCCTCGGGCGTCAGCCATCGTCCGCCCGAATCCTGATAGGTGACGTGGGTCACCATCCCCTGGGTGAACAGACCGGCAAAGGGTTCGGCGACGTCCAGCCGGCCGAGGCGCTGGAGCGCGCGGGTCCAGAAGCGCGCGTAGAGCAGGTGAAGGATCGCATGCTCGACTCCGCCAATATACTGGTCGACCGGAAGCCAGCTTTCCGCTTCCTTCTTGTCGAACGGCCGATCTGCGGGCTGGCTCGCGAAGCGGATGAAATACCAGGAAGAATTGACGAAAGTGTCGAGCGTGTCGGTCTCGCGCCGCGAAGCGCCGCCACATTTCGGGCAGGCGACATGCTTCCAGCTCGGGTGGCGCTCGAGCGGGTTGCCGGGGACCTCGAAGCTGACATCCTCGGGCAGAACGACCGGAAGATGGTCTTTCGGCACCGGGACGGCACCGCAGCGATCGCAATGGATGATCGGGATCGGCGTGCCCCAGTAACGCTGGCGCGAAACGCCCCAGTCGCGAAGCCTCCAGACGGTGGTGCCTTCACCCCAGCCCTCCGCTTCGGCGCGGCCGATCACCGCGGCCTTGGCTTCCTCCACACCAAGGCCATCGAGGAAGCGCGAATTGACGAGAATTCCGTCCCCGTTGTCCGCTTCGCCCTCGATCGGCTTGTTCGCGTCCTCGGCCGATGAAGCGACCACGCGCTGGATCGGCAATCCATATTTGGTGGCGAACTCGAAATCGCGCTGATCGTGACCCGGGACGCCGAAGATCGCGCCGGTGCCGTAATCCATCAGCACGAAGTTCGCGATGTAGAGTGGAAGGCGCCAGGCCGGGTCGAGCGGATGAACGACCTCCAGGCCGGTGTCGAAACCCTTTTTCTCCTGAGTTTCGAGCTCGGCGGCGGTAGTGCCACCGCGTTTGCATTCGGCGATGAACGCGCTCGCCGCCGCGTCGTTTTCGGCGATCGCCGTGGCGATCGGATGATCAGGAGAAATCGCCGCAAAGCTGGCGCCGAAGATCGTGTCCGGACGCGTGGTGAAGACCTCGAAGCTTTCAATCGCCGCCTTCGGCTCGGCGATCCGGAATCGAAAGCGCATGCCGCGGCTTCGACCGATCCAGTTCTCCTGCATCAGCCGAACCTTTTCCGGCCATTTGTCGAGACCGCCCAGGCCCTCCAGGAGATCCTCGGCGAAATCCGTGATCTTCAGGAACCACTGGTTGAGCTTTCGCCGCTCGACCAGAGCGCCGGAACGCCAGCCGCGACCATCGATCACCTGCTCGTTGGCAAGCACCGTCATGTCGACCGGATCCCAATTCACCTCGCTCTGTTTGCGATAGACCAGACCGGCCTCGAACAGGTCTAGAAACAAAGCCTGTTCGTGGCCGTAATATTCCGGATCGCAGGTGGCGAACTCCCGGCTCCAGTCGAGCGCGAAGCCGAGCCGTTTGAGCTGGCCGCGCATGGTGGCGATATTGGCCCAGGTCCATTCGCCCGGATGGATGTTCTTCTCCATCGCCGCATTCTCGGCCGGCATTCCGAAGGCGTCCCATCCCATCGGGTGGAGCACCTCGAAGCCTTTCATTCGCCGATAGCGGGCGAGCACGTCACCCATCGTATAGTTGCGGACATGCCCCATGTGGATGCGCCCCGACGGATAAGGGAACATCTCGAGCACGTAGGACTTGGGCCGGTTGCTCTCGTCGGAGGCGTGGAACGTTCCTGCCTCTTCCCAGACTTTTTGCCAGTGAGCATCGGCCCTGAGCGGATTGAAGCGCGATGCCATCGCCGGGACTATTCCTCGATAGGGTTCAGCCGGCGGAGGCGGCGCGTCTCAGGTCCCGGGCGCGGGTGAGGATGATTTCCTCGAGGCGCTGAACGGTGGCGGCGGTCACCGGCGCGGCCAGCCACTGGCCGTTCTGGAGGACTTCCCGCGCCGCTGTGACTCGGAGCGCATCGGCGCGCAGGCTGGCGTCGAGGATCGCGGCGGTGACCTTGACCCGTTCGGTCGGGTTCTGCGGATTGGCATACCAGTCGGTGACGATCACGCCGCCCGCGGAATCCGTCTGTGCCAGTGGCGCGAAGGACAATGTGTCGAGCGCCGCCCGCCACAAATAAGCGTTCACCCCGATCGTCGTGACCTGGCTGGCGGCCACGTCGGCACGGCGGACATCGTCGCCAGGGGCGTTGCCAAGGGTGCGATTGACGTCATCGCGGATGGCCTGGCATCCGGCGAGAGAGAAGGCGCAGCCAGCCGCCAGTACGAAGGTCACAATGCGAGCCATCAAAGCAATTCCTTGGATACGTCGTTTCGACCGCCGTTATAGATAACGCCGCGCACGCGGCAAGCCGTGTCTCGCGGGAACTTCCTCCGGCGGCAGACCGTTGCGCACGCGGGTTGGCTCGATTGTGGGAATGTTGCAACAGAGCGAAACGATTCAGGATGTGTGCAGCCGCCTGTCCATAGGAATGCCGGACGAGTCGCACTAAGTACCGATTCCAAAGGGGAGTCGCACGGGTGAAAAGGTTGAAGGCCATCGCAGTGGCAGGGGGCGCGTCGTTGACGGCGGTCTCCCTTCTGCTCGTGCCGGCTCTCGCCGTTTCCGCAGAGCGCGACAGATCGTCGCGTCCCTCTGTCTCCCTTAATGGCCGATCGATCGGCGCCTTCACTCCGGCTGTTTCGGATCCCCGACTCGCGGCGGCTTTGGCTCGCCGCGGCAACAATGTGAGCTTCACGCCTGCCGCCGCGTCGCCGGAAGGCAATCGCTCCGTTCGGGTAGCGATTCGCGCGCGCACCCCGGCACAGGCGACCCGAACCGCCGGCACTACCGCCCCGACGGCGACGATCATGCCGAGCTCGTACAATCTCGGCGTCTCCGTCGGCTGGCGGCGTTTCGCCGTGTCGGGCGATGTCGCCCGCGCCGACGGTGGCCTGATCAACGGGACTCGCGAATCGGCCCAGGTCGGAATGAGCTATAGCGCCAACTCCCGCCTGACCGGCCGGGTCGCAGTCGCGGCGGAGCGCGCCGAGGGCGCTCAGCGGATCGTCACCGACGACCAGGCTTATTCCCTTGATGTCGGCGGCGCCTTCTCGATCGCCCGAAATATCGACGTCACCGGCGGCGTTCGCTATCGGATCGCCGAAGACCGGATTGCTCCGATCGCCCGCGACGAGCGCCGCGACAGCCAGGCGGTCTATGTCGGAACGGCGTTCCGCTTCTAGCTCTCGGCCTCCGCGCCTGCCCAGGCGTCGATCGCCCCCCACCCATAAGCCCCGAAAGAAGCAAGCCGTCGTCCCCTTGCCGGGTTCATCCCGCCAAGGGCGATGACCGGCAATTGGGTTCGTCGCGCAAGCCAGGCGAAGCGGGCGATGCCCATCCCCGCCGACTTGGGATGGCTCCGGGTGGCATATACCGGCGAGACGAAGACGAAATCGGCTCCGGCGCGTTCGGCGGCTCGCAACTCCTGATAATCGTGGACCGGTGCGCTTCGAAGGCCGACGCCGGCGCCGCGTCCGTGGCTCCCGTCCGCGCCCCAGTGCCTCGCCTCATCGGCGCTCCCCGCGAGCAAAAGGAGCAGGTCACGGTCCTCCGCCACAGCGCGAACGGCGTCGAACAGCTTGTGCCGTTCGGGCTCGGGCAGGCTGTAATGGCGAAAGACTACGCCTGCGCTCTCCGGAAGCCGCTCGACGGCCGGAAAAAGCCGATCGCCGAGCCTTTCGTCGGTCAGCAGCCATTGGCGCGGCAGAGACTGGCGAGCGGGCATCCGGCTTCCTATAGCAGCCCCGATGGCGGATTCACTGGAAAGGCTTGAACAGGTTCGCGGCGCGATCGCCGGCGCCGCGAAGCTTGCCGGGCGGTCCGCGGACGAGGTTACCCTGATCGCCGTTTCCAAGACTCAGCCCGTTTCGGCGATCGAGCCCTTGATCGAAGCCGGCCAGCGCCATTTCGGCGAGAATCGGGTCCAGGAAGCCGCGGCGAAGTGGCCGGCCCTCCGAGGGCTCCACGGCGACCTTCGGCTTCATCTCGTCGGCCGGCTTCAGTCGAACAAGGCCGAAGAAGCCGTCGCGCTTTTCGACGTCATCCATTCCGTCGACCGGCCGAGCCTGGTTTCGGCACTTGGCAGAGCGATGGACCGCATCGGCCGCCGCCGCGATTGCTTCCTCCAGGTCAATATCGGCGACGAGCCACAGAAAGGCGGTTGCGCCGTAGCCGACCTTCCGGATTTGCTCGAGGCCGCCCAGGACGTTGCGTTGCCGATCGTCGGGTTGATGTGCATTCCCCCCGCGGAGGTGGAGCCGGCGCCTTATTTCGCCTTGCTTGCCAAGTTGGCCCGGCGCCATGACGTCAAGGCCTTGTCGATGGGCATGTCCGCCGATTTCGAAACGGCGGTGATGGTCGGCGCGACCCACGTTCGCGTCGGATCCGCCTTGTTCGGGGAGCGCGAATGAAATTCGCGGCCATCATCTTCGACTTCGATGGGGTGCTGATCGAGAGCGAATATGTCGGCAACAAGCAGATCGCCGATTATCTCACAGCGGCGGGCCACCCGACCAGCGTCGAGGAATCGATGAACAACTTCATGGGCCTGGCCGGCCGTGACTTCATCGCCGCAATCGAAGACTGGATCGGCCGGCCGCTGCCGGAAGACTTTCACGACGTCCGGGCGGTGGAGGACCAACGGGTGCTCGACGAGGGGTTGGAGGCCGTTGCCGGCGCGATCGCCTTCATTTGTCGACTTCCTCCCGAATTGCCGAAGGCGATCGCCTCTTCGAGTTCGACCGAGTGGATCGAGCGCCATCTCGATCATCTGGGGCTTCGTTCGGAGTTCGCCGGGCACATCTATAGCGGCCGTGAGCATGTCGCCCGAGGCAAGCCGGCCCCGGATCTCTATCTGCATGCCGCGGATGCCCTGGGCGTCGACATCGGCCGCGTCGTCATCATCGAGGATTCGCCGGTCGGCGTTCAGGGCGCGGTTGCCTCCGGGGCGACGGTCGTCGGCCTTTGTGCGGGACGCCACTGCATGCCGGGCCACGCGCAACGCCTGCGCGCGCTTGGTGTCCATCATCTCGCCCACAGCTTCGACGAAGTCGCCGACCTGATCCTCTAGAGATTCTCTCTAGAGCTGATGGCCGCTTCGATCGCGCTTCGTGGCGAGATAGCGGCGATTATGCTCTCCGGCTTCGATCTTCAGGGGCACCTGTTCCGCGACATCGATGCCCGCCGCCCGGAGCGCAGCGACCTTGTTCGGGTTGTTGGTGAGAAGCCGGACCGTTGGCCGGGACAATTTGGCCAGCATCGCCGCCGCGACCGCGAAATCGCGCTCATCGTCGGCAAAGCCCAGCCGGAGATTGGCGTCGACCGTGTCGAAGCCCTGGTCCTGCAACGCATAGGCCCGAAGCTTGTTGACGAGGCCGATTCCGCGGCCCTCCTGACGCAGGTAAAGGAGGATCCCCCAGCCGGACTCGGCAATCGCCCTGAGCGCCTCCTCCAGCTGCGGGCCGCAGTCGCATTTCAGCGATCCCAGGGCATCGCCGGTGAGGCATTCGCTGTGCACCCGAACCAGTGGCGGCCTGTCGCCGGGCTCGCCAATCAGGAGCGCAACCGGCTCGGCGGTGTCGCCGTCGGCCCGGAAGGCGACGATCTCGGCCTTGGTGGAGAAGCGGTTCGGAAGCCTTGCCCGGGAAACGATCCGTAGATCCACTCCGGCGCCGAAAGCCGTCACGTCGCTTGCGGCCACGCGGGCTTCGACCCCTTTGCCCTCCACGAACAAGGCCGGCAGAAGCCCGGCCAGCCGAGCCAGACGGAGAGCTGCCTGCATTTGCTCGGGATGGTCGTTAGCGAGCGTCTGGAACGGACCCTTGAGCGGGAAAGCGAGATCAAGCGCTGGATCGGCCACCGCCGTCGCCTCGTCGAGGCCGAGCCACGGGACCCGGCGAATGCGGACCGGACCGGTCGGCACCGCTTCGAGCTGGTTCGCGAGCTTCAGGGTCACCGCTCGCTGGCCGGAGATGAGGAGATCGGCCGGTCGCTGGGAATCGAAGGCCGCGAGGGATTCCTCGTCCGCGGTCTCGACCGCGAGGAAGCTGATGTCGTCCACCGCCACCGGCCAGCCGCGGCGGAGGGCGTCGATCGCGCGGGCAACGTCCCGCGCGCCGCTCAAATCGCGAATTCCGTCATCAGCGGAACATGGTCCGACGGGCGAGTCCAGTTGCGGCAGGGCTCGAACACCTGGTGACCGGTAGCGAGCGCGGCGACATCCTTCGTGGCCCACATATGGTCGAGGCGACGGCCACGATCATTCTTCGTCCAGTCGGGCGAGCGATAGCTCCACCATGTGAACAGGCGTTCGGGGGCCGGCACGAAGCGGCGGCCAAGATCCACCCATTCGTTGCTCTGCTGGAGCCGGGACAGGGCCTCGATCTCGATCGGCGTATGACTGACGACGTTGATCAGCTGCTTGTGGTTCCAGACGTCGCATTCCAGGGGAGCTACGTTGAAGTCGCCGACGATGATGGTCGGGCAGCCACAGGCCTCTGACCAGCGGACCATCCGGTCGATGAAATCGAGCTTCTGGCCGAATTTCGGATTCTTGTCGCGGTCCGGAAGCTCGCCGCCGGCCGGAATATAGACATTTTCCAGCCTGATCCCGCAGTCCAGCCTAACGCCGACATGGCGGGCCTCGCCATTGGCCTGCCAATCGAACCTCTCGTCCTCGCGGATCGGCACCCGGCTGACGATGGCGACGCCATGATGCATCTGCTGACCGCACATGATGATGTGGTTGTAACCGAGCCGCCGGAACAGGCCTTCGGGAAAGTCCGAATCCCGTACCTTCGTTTCCTGCAGACAAAGAATGTCCGGCGATTCCTCGACGAGGAACTTCTCGACGATGTCGAGCCGCGCGCGGATGCTGTTGATGTTCCAGGAGGTGATTTTTAGCGATGAAGACATTGCGGGGGACTTAGGGTTTATGCCCATGGCCCGCAATGGCGGAGACGGAGCGCTCCGGCGCAGGTCCACATGAGGCGGATATGGAAGGACCCCCGCTCCGGGGGCGTGGAGCGAGGGCCCGCCAAGCGTTTTCACGCGAGGTCAATTGTTCGGTTCTGGTCCGGGTAACAGGGGGAAAACCCGGTACCTCCCCGCCCAATTGCATCCCGGTTCTAAGCCGCCACACCTGTCGCCTCGATGAACAGGTGCGACAGGTTCGCAAGAGGCTTTTCCGGCGGAAATCAGCTCCCGCGCGGTCCGCGGCGACGAGGATCGGTGTAGCGGAAAAGACTGTCCGCGACCGGAACGTTGAAGCGCTGGTTGGACAGGCGAACCGAGGTGCGGTTGTTCTGGGCGTCACGCGTATTCCAGCCCGACAGGACCAGGCCCGCCGGGGCGCTGGGCACCTTGGCGAAGGCGATCTGGATCGTCCCGAATTCACGGCGGCGATTGTCGCGCGCCTCGATCATCAGCACCTGGCGATCATTTCGGATCACGCGCGAGAAGCGGCTGAGATCCTGGCCGGGGTTAAGCAGCACCGACAAAGGCGAATCGTTGATCGGCCAGCGCTGAACGTCGCGGACGTCATAATCGATGAACGTCAGCGCGCGGCCGTCGCCGACGACCAGCATGTTGGCTGCTCGTCCGTAGTCGAAGCGGATCTTGCCGGGCCGCTTCAGACTGAGCGTCCCGTTGAGCGTCCGGCCGCGCTGATCGGTCTGGCTGAACGCCGCCGTCATGCTGCTGACGGCCCGAAGATGCTGCTGCACCTGGGAGAGGCCGGCATCGGCCTGGGCGTGGACCGCGGCCGGCGCCACGACAGCGGCGATCGCCATTGGGGCGGCCGCAAGTGCGAGGGCGCGAAGTCGCATAATCAATTCCTCCGTAACTGGATTGAGGGTTGGTGCGCGCTATGGCGCTCGCCGCTTGAATGCCTCGTTAACCCTCGCGGTTCCCTAGGTTCAGGCTCGGCTTTGGGTTCAGAGCCTTCGCTCAGACCAGCGGGCGGCCTTCCGGATCGAGCAGGACTTCGCGCCGGCCGACATGGTCGGGGCCGCTGACGATCCCTTCTTTCTCCATCCGTTCGATGAGGCGCGCCGCGTTGTTGTAGCCGACCCGAAGCTGGCGCTGCAGGTAGGAGGTGGAAGCCTTCTGGCTCTCCGCCACGACCTGGACCGCCTTTCGGAACAACTGGGTTTCGGCGTCGTCCTCGCCGACCGGCTGGCCCTCGAACAGATAGCCGCCGTCCTCGGGCTCCTCGGTCACCGCCATCACGTAATCGGGGGTCCCTTGCGATTTCCAGTGATCGGCGACCGCGCGCACTTCCTCGTCGCTGACGAACGGCCCATGGACCCGGGCGATCTGCTTGCCGCCCGGCATGTAAAGCATGTCGCCTTTGCCGAGCAGCTGTTCTGCGCCCTGTTCGCCGAGGATCGTCCGGCTGTCGATCTTCGAGGTCACGGAGAAACTGATCCGGGTCGGCAGATTGGCCTTGATGACGCCGGTGATGACGTCGACCGACGG